>PMCK01000407.1:0-3424 GCA_003154095.1 Myxococcales bacterium
ACAACGGCTATTCGGTATGGCAGCCGCCAGGACCCTTGCCGCAGTCGATCACCTTGGACCTCGGCGTCGAGCACCCCGACGTTGGAATCCTCAACTACGTACCCTTCTACTCCGGCAGAGAATCACCAAGTACAGACGGCGCAATCACCTCCTACGCCATTCTCACCAGCGGTAGCGACAAGAACTTCACGGTGGCGACGACTGGAACGTGGCCGTCAAACAGCGCGATGAAGACCGCCACCTTTGGTCCCGTGATGGCCCGCTATGTTCGGCTCGAAGCCCGTGCGGCTACGGGAGACAGCGCGGCCGCGACCGAGATCACCGTTGGCGCGCGGCGGTAACCCGTAACCGCGACCCGCGAAGTCATAGCGCGGCGAAGACGTCCGTCTTGACAAAGAATTATGAACCGAAATAGGGAAGTGGCGGAACTGTGCCACTAAGACGGCCCAGTTGGCCGCGGCGTCCCACCCATTTCGAGGGTGGTTTCAAGGAGAGACACATGAAGACCACTCTATCGGCAATCTCAGTTTTGGGCCTCGTTGCGGCGCTGACGGCGTGCTCGAGCTCGACCACACCGCAGGGAGGAAGTGGGGGGAAGGGCTCGGGCGGGAGTGGCGGAGTCGCTTCCTCGCAGGGCGGGAGCTCCGCCGGTGGGTCGGGCGGAGCTGCAGGGACTGGCGGCAGCAGTGCTTCGGGCGGAACGACCAGCAAGCCCGGCTCGGGCGGCTCCAGCGCAGCAGGTGGTACTTCTGGCCCGGCCGGCGGTTCGCAGGCGGGCGGAAGCGGCGGCCATCCTGGGACCGGCGGTATCAGTGCTTCGGGCGGAACAACCAGCCAGCCCGGCACCGGCGGCAGTGCTTCGGGCGGAACGACCAGCAAGCCCGGCACGGGGGGCGCCCCCGCATCCGGCGGAAATCCGGGCCGGGACGGTGGCCCTGGCACGGGCGGTGCCGGCGGCGGCTCGCCCATCGATGCCGGCGGAAGCAATCCAGGGGGGCAGAGCGCGGGCTGCGGCAAGACGTCTACGATCACGAGCAGCCAGTACAATAACGGCAACCCCATCTCGATTACGGTGAACGGCAGCCAGCGTCGGTACATCCTCAACGTGCCGACCAACTACACCAACACCACACCGTACAAGTTGATCCTCGCCATCCACGCGCTCAACAGCAACGACAAATCGGTGTACAGCGAGAAGTACTACGATCTCCTACCGCTGTCCAAAGACACTGTGATATTCGCAGCCCCCAACGGGGTGAATGGTAGCACTCCCTGTTCGGGGACTGGGAGCGGGGATTCGGGGTGCGGATGGCCATCCGGGAACAACAACATCCAACTCATGGATGCCGTCGTGAAGCAGGTCACAGACAACTTCTGCGTCGACATGGATCACATCTATGCGACGGGTTGGAGCTACGGGGCGAGCATGTCCTACGAAGTCGCGTGCGAGAGGCCACTTGGCGGGCCGGCCGCAACCGCAAATTGGGGGGTCCGTGCTATCGCAGTCTACGCGGCAGCCCAGATGAGCGGTAGCTGCAAGCCCAGCACCGCCAATCCGGTCGCCTACTACGCCTCGCACGGAACCCACGATTCGGTGCTGTGCTACGACAGCTCGAGTAGCGGGTGTCAGGTTGGGGGATCCGGTGGGGTGGGCTTGGCGCAAAACTGGGCCACCGCCGACGGCTGCACCTGGCAGACACCTACGAAGATCACGAGTGGCAATCACACCTGCACGAAGATGGCGGGCTGCAAGGCAGGGTATCCGGTGGAGTTCTGCTCGTTCAACGGTGATCACACCGCGTATCCGGACAACGGCACGGAGTCGAGCAGCTGGGGCCCTCAAGAAGTCTGGACCTTCTTCAGCCAGTTCTGAGAGCTCGGCCTTGCCGGGATACCGGCGATGGGGCGCTGAGCGAGTGAGGTTCGACGCGGGAATCGGCTGTGCAGACGGCTCGTCTGCACACGCAGCAGCGCGCTTCGAATAGGCTTGCGAAGTTCCGGGGCATGCACCAAGATGCCGCGTGTCGTTGAATTCTCCGAGGCAAGAGCCATGGCTTCTTGGAAATGCCGTTTTCTCGTCATCGCATACCTTCTGAGCGCAGGTACAGCCTGGGCAAAAGACCTTGAAAGCAGGGAAAACGCGGCCAGAGCCGCGTGCCTGTCCGGCAAATATGCCAAGGGCGTGGCGATCCTGTCCCAGCTTTTCGTGGAAACGGAGGATGCCGTCCACATTTACAACCAGGGCCGCTGCTTCGAGCAGAACCGCCGCTATGAGGACGCGATTGCACGATTTCAGGAGTTCCTGCGAGTCGGCAAGAAGCTCGGCAAGGGAGAAAAGGATGATGCGCAGAAGCACATCGCGGACTGCCAGCGTCTTCTGGCGGAACAGTCGTCCGGGGCCACGCCCGGCGGCACATTGACAGCCAAGCAGTCCAGCAAGGAAGGGAAGGAGCGGGCGGCTAAGAAAGCGTGCCTGACGGGTGACCCTGTGGCGGGGGTCGCGATCCTTACCGACCTCTACTTAGATACCAACGACCCGACCCACCTGTTCAACCAGGGCCGCTGCTTCGAGCAAAACCGGCGCTACGATGACGCTGTCGGCCGTTTCCGGGAGTACCTGGAGAAGGCAAAGGATCTCAGTCCGGAAGACAAGGCCGACACCCACAGGCACATCGCCAACTGCGAATCGTACTTGCGGGGTAAGCCAGTCGAAGCGGCGACGCCGGAAGTGCCGAAGGTGGTGGCGGAAAAGACGCCCGTGGTGGAAAGCAAGCCGGCTGAGGTGATTGTGGTCGCGCCGGTGCCCAATGCTGGACGTGGCGGGAGAGGGCTTCGCACGGCTGGGGGCGTGGTAGCGGCGGTGGGCGCGGCCGGGCTTGTGACTGGCCTGGTGCTGAACCTCAAGGCCAACAGCATGTCGGGCAACTTGGAGGCCGATTGGAATCCTGGCACGAATTCGACCCGCGAGGGCTACAAGACCGCGGGATGGGTTGCCTACGGCGGGGGGGCCGCATGCATGGTTGCGGGTACGGTTCTCTACTATCTCGGCTGGCGGCGCGGGGAACGAGAGCCTTCCGTCGCGGTGGTGCCAACTGTCGGTCCTGACATGGCGGGAACCTTCGTGGTGGGGGCGTTCTGATGCGCATACAGTCTCGAGCTCGCGGCGGGCAGGTTCTTTCCGTCGCAGCGGTTGTCCTGGCGTTGGGCTGCTTTCGCGATCCCGACCCCAACAACACGAAGTGCTCGACCCACGGTTGTCCCGCTGGTTTTGCGTGCGTGAATCCCCCGCATGGTCGCTGCGTTCGGATGACCGACAGTGGGCCGACTATGGATAGTCCTGGCATCGTATCGGATGATGCACCTTCAGCCGTCGCATCCGAAGCTGGCTTGGTGGATGCGGTTCCGCTCGACCAAGGCCCAGTGA
>PMCK01000407.1:3464-20264 GCA_003154095.1 Myxococcales bacterium
ATCGTGACCACCGGAACGGGAGGAGACAAGGGAAGCGGTGGCGTGTTGGGATCGGGTGGAGTCGGCGGCGTCGTGGCTGGCACCGGAGGAATCGTCAGCACAGGTGGCACACCTGGGACGGGTGGCGTCACGAATTCGGGAGGCACCAATGGCACCGGTGGAACAACTGGCACCGGTGGAACGACCGGCACCGGTGGAACGACCGGCACCGGTGGAACAACCGGCACCGGTGGCTCGGGAATGGGCGCGGGCTGCGGCACGACGTCCACGATTCCGAGCAGCCAGTACAACAACGGTACGACCATCCCAATTACGGTCGGCGGCCAGCAGCGTCGATACATCCTCAACGTGCCGACCAACTACAACAACACCACACCGTATAAGCTCATCCTCGCCCTCCACGCGCTCAATAGCAACGACAAGTCGGTGTACAGCGAGAAGTATTACGGGCTGCAACCCCTGTCCAACAACACCACGATCTTCGCGGCCCCCAATGGCGTACAAAGCAGTGGCACGCCCTGTTCGGGGACTGGGACTGGGGATTCAGGCTGTGGTTGGCCGGCGGGGGACAACAACATGCAACTCATGGATGCCGTCGTGAAAGCGGTCACAGACAACTTCTGCGTCGACACGAATCGGATCTTTGCGACGGGTTGGAGTTACGGGGCGAGCATGTCCTACGAAGTCGGGTGCGAGAGGCCGCTAGGCGGGCCGACCGCAACCGCAAACATGGGGGGTCCGCGCTATCGCCGTCTACTCGGCAGCCCAGATGAGCGGCAGCTGCAGCCCCACCACGGCGATCGGCTACTACGCCTCGCACGGAACCCACGACTCGGTGCTGTGCTACGACAGCACGAGTAGCGGGTGTCAGGTTGGGGGAGCCGGTGGGGTGGGCTTGGCGCAAAACTGGGCCGGTGCCAATGGCTGCACCTGGCAGACTCCGACGAAGGTCACGAGTGGTACGCACGTCTGCACCAAGCTCACGGGCTGCCAGACGGGCTATCCGGTGGAATTCTGCTCCTTCGTTGGCGACCACACCCCGTATCCGGATAACGGCATCGAGTCGAGCAGCTGGGGACCTCAAGAAGTCTGGACTTTCCTCAGCCAGTTCTGAGAAACTCGGCCTAGCGCTAGAGGTACTCAATGATTGCACGTTGCCCCCTCGTGCGGAGACGGGAACGTCGACAAACGAGCGCCGTGGTCGGCAACGGAACCGACACGAGCACCCACTCTCGCTGTCACCGAGATGGCGATTGCCACAGCAGGCCTATTACGGCGATTCGCCGTCTCGGCACACGCCTGCAGTGACAATTTGGTTTCAAAGGCACAGACAGCCGTTTGGCTTTCTGTGGGCGGCGGAATTTCTAGGTATCTGCACCTTCACCGCTACGTGTCGCTGCTTGCCACAGGCACCGGCCTCGTTACGACGAAACGGGTAAGATTCCTCGTCGGAACCCGCACCGGAACGGAACCGGTGCACAGTGTACCGCTCATTACACTAGACACTTCGCTAGCCTGCGAGTGGATTTATTGACGGAGTCGGGCGCCTGCTGCCACTGCTTGACTGAAAAATGACGCTGAGAGCCCACTCTGCACGTATTGCGCCTGAAAAGCGAGGTCGCCAATGTCCGAGCTAAGTCCAGGACTGAAAGAACTCGTGCAGGCAAGTAGGAGTGCAAGCCTTCCAACCGATGTGGACTCCTCACGCATCTTCGCGGCGCTGCGTGCTCGTTTGGGCGACGCTGTAATGAGTGTAGATGCCGGGCAAGCAGCAACTACTTCCATTTCAACTGGGTTCACATTGAGCAAAGTTTCAGCCATAAGCATCGCGGGGTTGGCGTTGTTGGGCGGGCTTTGGTATTTTACGGCACGCGCCGAGCGAGCCACCTCGCGCGAGGCGAACGCGGCTCCAAGTGCCGCAGCAACAATATCAGCCGCAATGGTCCCTACCCCGAGTGCAGCCCCATCGAACGCGCAGGCATCCGAAGGGCGGCCCGGGAGCGACGTCGAGGCCACCGCCAAGGACGGGTCCGCTAGCGCGCACGTGCATCCCGCGGTCGCGCGTCACGCCCGCGACACATTGGCGGAAGAAGTTGTCCTGCTTTCCCGGGCAGAAACCGCTCTTCACACGGGCAAACCCGCGGTCGCGCTCGAAGCTCTCAACGAACACGAGCGTAAATTCGGCAATGGCCTGCTCAAGGAAGAACGGATTGCTGCGCGTGTTCAGGCGCTCTGTGCCCTGGGGCGCAATGCCGAAGCTGACGCGCAGTTGGCGCAACTTTCCCCCCAGTCGCTTCACGGAAAACAGTCACGACAAGCGTGCGGTTCGCGCAAGAACAACTAGTCACCGCACGGTTGTGCAAGCCTTCGTGGCCCCAAGTAGGTACGCCTTGAGAACTCCCAACAATTCCCCGGCGTTGAATACTTGGGGCCATACCTTTTAATTTGGGCCGTTACGGCACGGAAACACGAGTCGCCCTGGTTCGAGGCGGTGGCCACCGGGCGCCAATTCCGAGCAACCTTCCGGTCTATTACTGCACAGGCACTTGGAACCACACGATCACTACGACCGCGGCTGCCGACGTCTGGGCGTTCTTCAGCAGCTTCAACTAGAGCGCAGCGCAGGAACTCCTGCATGCACGTATCGATACTCGCAGTCCGGGGCCGAACCCAGCATTGTTATTGAAGCCGATGCGGCGCGGAAGGGGATCGGTGTGCTTGACCGCTAGTACACGCTCAAGAAGGACCACACTTCTTGGGGCATCCACGACGTACTCTTCCCTGCATCCGTGGGCGACGCCGTGTGGCCGCCGTCATAGGAACACCAAATAACGGGATCAGCCGCTGGGCAACCTGTGTAGTTCGTGCAGAGGTGGCCGCCGGTAGGCGCCAGGGGCATCGTCGTGACCGTGCACCCATTCCACTTGGCAAAAGGGTCCGTTTGGGTTGCTTGTGAATTGCCAGAGATGTCGCTTAAGCCGAGTGAACCAAGGTAGGGGATGGGCTGGCAGGTCGTGGGAGCAGTCAAGCCTCCGCGGGAGTGGCCAACCGCGGCGCGGAAGACGCCCGGACGCTGGCAAGCGAGGACTGCCACCATAGCGCCGCCTTGGCTGAACCCTTCGATCTCGACGCGCGATGTGTCGATGCACAGATCGGCTTCGACTGCCTTTAGGATCTCATCCACGAAAGTCAGGTCGGTCGTTGCGTCCCAAGTCCCGCCGTTTGCAGAGGGCGCAATGAAGATCGTGCTGTTGTTCGAGAGATCGAAAAGCCCGAAGTACGACGGGGCAAGGTCCGTATCTTTTCCGCCGGCCCCATGAAAGTCGAGAATGAGCCGGTATGGGTGGGTGTTGTCGTAGTTGGTGGGCCACCGAATGAGGAANNTGCCGGCGCCGCCTGCCGACGTCGTACCTGCCACCGATGTTACTCCACCGGTCGCCTTGGCTCCGCCTGCAAACGAGGTACCGCCAACACCCGCCTTCGTGCCACCGGTCGCCTTGGAGCCGCCGGCAGAAGTATTGCCACCCGTGGCAACACTACCACCAGTGGCCGCCTTCGTGCCGCCAGTCGCCGCTGCGCCGCCAGTCGTCGCCTCGCCACCAGTGGCCGCCTTCGTGCCGCCCGTCGCGACTGCGCCGCCTGTCGCTACGGGCACGCCACCAGTGCCCGCGTTCGCGCCGCCGGTCGCCGTTGTTCCACCCGTCGGAGGCGCGCCGCCGGTGCTCGCCAACGAACCTCCGGTTGCGGGCAAGGAACCTCCAGTGCTGTTTGCCCCTCCCGTCGCAAGAGTTCCCCCAGAACTGGGTGAACCGGCACCAGCGCCTCCAGTTCCGGCAGACGTTTGCGATCCCCCAACATTGCCGGGGTTGGACGCCTGCCCCGCGTCGCTGCCACTGCATGCTAACGCAAGCATTCCGAACGTGACGGCTGAGACGCTTGCGAGACGAGTTCGATATCGAGTCATGGAGAGGTGCCTCACACGTTACCGCTGAACCAACTCGAAGTTCCCATCCTTATGAAAGGCAACGCGGTCCAGCTAACGCCTATATAAGTGTCACTTGGCACGAAATCCGTCGAACAATCGCCAATCCGCGGCTCCGGGCGAGCGGTTCTGGACATTAGCACTGTCTGGCTAGCTGACCCGTGCCTGCTCGGCGGCTCAAGCGTCCTTGAGCAGCCTGGCCACTTCTCGACGTGCCGGCATCCGTTGCCCCAAGTGCCGCTGTGCCTTCAAGTCGTTCACTGACCTTACCGCTTCCGCGTTGGCGGTGCCGAACTGATCGACGACGCTGAGCGGGATCGAGCCGCGCCACCATCGCTCGCAACCTTGTCACCCGTCGGATTAGCGCCGCCGGTCGAAGTGGCACCGAAGGACCCAACAGACGCTGCATACAAGACCCGCAGAGTGAACTGTTTTCAAGCAAACAGATTTGTCATTCGAAGACGCGCTGCCAGCGGACCGCTGCGCCGCAATCACTTTCCTTCACAATAAGCGGCCCCTGAATACAGATAACATTAGCGTTGTTGGAGGTATTCATGACAATAGTCCGGACGTTCGCCCTTACCATTCTCGCTGGCGCCTGTGGATCGCTCGTGCTCCCCCCAATCGCCCTGGCGAACGACGCCATGTTTCCGGCTCAAACTGCGGCCTCCGCGAGCATCGGGTGGAAGAACAACTATTTCACGGTGAACGGCAAGCCGGTCGTGATCAACGCGGGCGAGATCCACTACGCGCGTGTGCCGCGAGAGCTTTGGCGCGAGCGGCTGGTCAAGATGAAGCGCGCCGGCTTCAACACCGTTTCGACCTATGTTTTTTGGAACGCGCAGGAGCCCGCTCCAGGCGTCTTCGAAACAGGCGACAACCTCGACCTCGATGCGTGGCTGTCGGAGATCGAGGCGGTTGGCCTCTACGCGATCGTGCGTCCGGGCCCCTACAACTGTGCCGAATGGCTTGCGGGAGGCATCCCGCAATGGATCACCGCGAAAGGCATGCAAATCCGAAACAACTCCGCCGATTATCTCGCAGCGGCGGATGCGTATTACGAGAAGTTCATTCCCATTATTGCGAAGCACCAGATTCACAAGGGAGGCAGCGTAATCTGGGTACAGATTGAGAACGAGTATGTCAACAACGCTTGGGGAACCGACGCCGACGCGGGTGGCTATCTTAAACACCTGTACGATAAGGCACGCTCGCTTGGGCTCGACGTCGTGCTCTATTACTCAGGCTTGCATCATGCGACCGATCCTACGGGCACGACCCCCTTCGGTAACCGCACCTATCCTTGGTACTCGAGCGAAACATGGTCCGGCTGGTACAGTCTCCCCTTTGGCGAGATGCCCGCCGCCGATCTGAATACGCTTCAGCGGACGGCCTGGAAGGTCATCGCTTTTGGGGGCGGCGGCAACACCTTCTACGTATTTCACGGCGGCACCAACTTCGGCTACTCGGGAGACACCTCGACAACCTCTTACGACTATCGCGCGCCGCTCGGCGAGGAGAGTCAAATGCGCCAAGGTTACTATGCCGTCCGACGGCCGGCGTCTTTTGCGCGTACTTTCGAGGCGCTGATGGGAAACTCCCAGGACGGCGGAAACATCGCCACCGTATCGGGCGGGCTCAAGACTTACATTCGCAAGTCCCCAAGCGACGGGACCGCCGTGTTCCTGGACAACCAGGGGACTAGCTCGGTGCAAACCCAGATCAAACTGAGCAGTCCGGCAGTTCAATTCCCGGCCGGAAGCACGCAGATCACGGTCGCTTCGAACGAAATCCGTCCGGTCGTGGTGTCCGCGCCGTGGACGGCGAACGCGACCCTAGCTTACCTGGCAACGACCGTCCTCGGAAAACTGACGATTGGGAGTAAGACTTACTACGTCTGTCATGGCCGTTCGGGTGAGGCCGGAGAGATCGCCGTGCAATACAACACGGCGCCAGCCACCGCGCCCACCACTCCCTGGACCTGGGACGCGTCCACCAAACTTGCGCGAGCGATGTTCAACTACCCGACAGGCGACACCATCACCGAGCTTGCTCTAGACTCTGGCGACGGATCGTCGGCCACGTTCCTTGTCATCAATTCGCCCTTGGCCGACCGCACGTGGTTCACGGACAAGGCGCTCTTCGTTGGTCCTACGTATGTGGATGAGGATCTGAGCATCCAGGTGCCTGCCGCTGGCGGTAACGTCGTAGTCTACTCGGCCAGTGGCCGGTCGAGTGTGTCCGAGCCTGCAGCCACAGTGCCGACCGTGCCCGCACTCGGAAGTTGGCAATGGCGAGACGCTGCAGCTGAAGTGGCTTCTGCCTACGATGATTCGACCTGGGCATCTTCAACCCAGCCTCAGCCATTCGGCTATTTCAACTTCCAGAACGGCTACGGTTGGTATCGGGCCAAGTTCACGGCAACGTCTGCCGGCAGTGTGACCGCCACAATCGGTGGAGGGGTGCGCGCATCGGCGATGGCGTTTGCAAACGGCAACAAGGTGACGCTCTCCGACAACAGCTTCACGTTCAACACGGTGTCTGGCGAAAATACAGTGGCGATCCTCGCTAAGCACGACGGCCTCGACAAGATGTACAACGTTACGGGCGCGACCGGTACTGGGCAGTACGCTGGCGTTTGGGGCAACGTGACCAATGGCAGTGCCGCTCTCGCCTCGACGTGGAAGTTCCGTGGCGGCCTTGGTGGGATGGACGAAACCGCCGTAGTCGGGCTAGTAAAGAACTGGACGACGTTCCTCGGCGGCACGTGGTCAGATACGCAGACCACCAAGAGCTGGCCGGCATTCTGGCGAGCGAATTTCAAGAACCCATTGCCGGCAGACGTGTTCGCGACGGTGGGACTGAACACCACCGGACTTTCGTCGGGTTCGGTTTGGCTGAACGGACACAACATTGGCCGCTTCTCGGGCAACACGCTGCTCTATATGCCCGAGGCCTGGCTTACGACGGACAACACGGTGGTTGTCTACGACGCTTCGGGTAACTCCCCCAGTTCGGTGAAACTTTCGTATTTCGAAACGCGGGCGCGCTACGCTTACTCGGCGGGCACCGGTGGAACGGGCGGCGCGAGCGCAACGGGCGGCGCTCCGGGCACTGGCGGAGCTACGAGTGCTGGTGGCACGACGGGTAGCGGCGGCAACACGAGCCGAGGCGGAACGACGGCCACTGGCGGCAGCACGGACCGAGGCGGAACTAGCGCCAGCGGTGGCAATGCTGCACTCGGGGGAGCGAGCAGCACTGGTGGCAATCCGGGTGTCGGAGGGTCTACCGGCGGCGCCGCAGCTTCGGGCACTGGTGGTGCAATCGCCAGCTCTGGGGGAGCTAGCGCTGGAGCTCCAGGTGCGGGCGGCACCACTGTTGCCGCCGCTGGCGGAGGCTCCGGAAACACGGGCGGTATGCGTGCAGCTACCGGCGGTCTTAGCAATGACGCAGCGACGGGTGGCGTCAGCGCAAGTGTTGGAGGCAGCTCCGAGAATCCCACCTTGGGCGACGCTACTCAAACGCCATCGTCCGGCTGCTCCTGCACGACTCCCGTCAGCACACGCGGGAGTCGCGGTCTCGTCCTACTATTCGGGCTTACCATCATGTCGGTTGTCCGTCGTAAGAGGAACTGAACGTCGTGCGCGCCTCGCGGTTTCCGGCCCGACCGCCTTTTCTTTGGCATGACGGCACATGGCCACGCGTCACGCTGAGCTTCAGCCCCTCATCAACACAAGGTTTTCTGGTTCATCCGACGGAAATGGTCCGTAGTCGGCACTGCACAGGAGTCTGATGTGGTCAGCCTGCCCTGGTGCGCCGTGTCCTCGGGTGTGGAGCGCTTTCCCTGATTTAGATGCAAGAGAGAAGGACCAGAATGAAGCACGTTGAAAACACTTACCTAGCTTTTGGCTTGGCTGTAATCACGTTTGGGTGTGGCAGCACAAACGCTACGAATAGTTCCCCGTCGGAATCGGGTGGCGGTGGCGTCTCCGTCGGAGGTGGCTCGAGTGGGGGAGCTGGAGCGGGTGGAAACTCTTCGGTTGGCCCAATGGGAGGCGTGCCAGCTACCGGTGGAGTCGCGGCAGGCAACACGGGGGGAGGCCCGGTAGGCAACACGGGGGGAGGCCCAGTAGACAACACGGGGGGAGGCCCGGCAGGAAGCACGGGCGGCGTCCCAGCAGGAGACACAGGCGGGGTTCCAGCAGGTAACACGGGTGGAGGTCCGGTGGACAACACCGGCGGGCGCACGGCAACAGGCAACACGGGTGGTAGCAACGTGGGTACAGGCGGCGTCGCCGGCGGTGCCGGCGCAACAGGCGGAAAACCCGCTACTGGCGGTGCATCCGTGGGTGGTGCCGGTGGCAGTGCCGCCACGGGTGGAGCGGGCGGGGGTGGCAATCCTGCCACAGGCGGCACTGCCGCCGGCGGGAGCCCAGGCAACGTTTGCACTGGCACAGCGAGTGGCACTGCCGCGAACACACTCACCGTCAACGTCGACTCCGCGACAGCCAAGATCAATGACGGGATCTTCGGCCTGCTCATGGAGAATCTGGGCAAGAACTGGAACGGTGGCCTCCTTGTCGCCTCGAGTTCCACGATCGCCAACACGAGCGGGATGCGTAACGATGTAATCCAAGCCTTCAAGGATGCGGGCGTAGGCATGATCGAATGGCCCGGCGGATGCGCAGCGGGCAGCTACAACTGGAACACCAACAAGTCGTCGACTTCGAGCGGCGAACTGGGCACGGATCGGTACATGCAGCTCTGCAGCCTGCTTGGGATTGAGCCGCTTATTGTCGGTCCAGGAACTTCGGCCGCCGCCGCCAACAATCTAGCCTGGGTCACGTACATCAACAACAACACAAGTCACACGGACTGGGCTCTCCATAACTTCAAGGTCGGCAACGAGGTCTGGGGGTGCGGCGGCAACCAAACCGAGGCCACCTACGAGACGAACTACCTCGCGAACTACAGCCAGCTTTCAGCGCCCATCAACGGGAAGAAGCTCAATATCGTGGCGAGCACCGGCTTGATCGGAAACTGGACCTGGTTTGACGCCCAAGTGAAGAACCTAGTCGGCAAGATGGATGGCGTCGAGATCCATGATTACGTCTATCACCCGAGTGACATCCCGAACGTGGGTTTCACCGACGCGCAATATTACAACATCGCGAATGCCGCCAACAAGGGCCAGATAGGTCCGCGTATTGATCGGATACTGCAGACTCTCAACCAGTACGATCCGAACAATACAATCAAAATCTACGAGGACGAGTGGGGCGACTGGACGCAACCTTTCAACAGCGCCTCGGATTCCTGGTTGCAGCAAGGCACCGTCATGGACGCCATCTCTGCGGCAGAGACGTTGAATTTGTTCACGCAGCACGCCGATCGTATTTACATGGCGGGGCTCGCTCAGGGCATAAACGTCATTCACTCGCTCTTGTTGACGAGGAGCAGCGATAGCGCACTCGTCAAGACCCCAACGTTCTACGTGTTCAAGATGTTCCTTCCCCATCACCGCTCGAACGCGAAGTCGGCACCGAACACGCTCACGAGCGAGAACATCACCGGCAACGGACAGACGTTCCCAGTGCTGTCCGCCGGAACGAGCGTCGACGATCAGGGACACGTCAACATCAGTCTGGTCAACGTAGACTTGGTGAACACCCGAACGATCCAGGTCACGATCAACAGCAGTAAGAGCGCGTATTCCGCTTCGGTTGCGCAGGTCATCACGGGTCCGGCCAAGGACAGTTACAACGACTACGCCAAGACGGAAGTCGTGAACATCCAAACGCTCGACCCGTCCAGCTGCTCGGTCTCTGGAAAGACGTTACGCGTCACGCTCCCAGCGAAGAGTGTCGTGATGGTGATCTTGACGCCCACGACATAACGAACAAGTTCGTCATAGGAAGACAATCATAAGGATAGGACGCAGGAGATCTCATGCGATACAGACTTAACGGACTCGTAAGCACCTTGGCGCTCGCCTCTGCGATGGCGACTGCTGCCTGTGCCAATTTCAATGGTGACGTGACAGGAACCGGGGGCACCGCCTCATCAACTGGCGGCAACTCGTCTGCATTGGGTGGTGGTGTGTCAACCGGCGGCCAATCTGCGGGTGGCAACGGTGCTGCGACGGGAGGAAGCTACAACGGCCCGGTCACGAACCTCGACAGCACCAAAGCGCTCAACGCGCTGACGAGTGCGGAGGCCACGCAGCTCTGCAACGACACCTATACCTACTTCGCGGCTGCCATCCCCGGAGCGACCACCTGTAAATGGAAGGGGTTGTATTTCGCGACACAGAGCAGCGCACCTGACCAAGCACAGCTGACGGCAAACTGCAAGAACCAGGAGACACCCTGCCAATCCAATCCAGCCGCGGTCTACGCCACACCCAGTTGCAGCACCCCCCCGTCGGACTGCGCCGGGACGACGGTGGCGCAGTACTCCACCTGCGTCAAGGACCTGTGCGCAGCCTTCATTCAAGACGTGGCAACAATCCCAGACTGCGACGGATTCACGAAGGACTACTGGACCCCAGTGTGGAACATCTTGACCAAGTATGCGAACCCTCCGACGCCGAGCTGCAACCTATGCGCGGGCGGCCTCTTGCCGCCTAGTCCGGCCCAACCCTAGCCGCAAGGCAATGCGGCGCCAGCGCGGAGAACCTCCACGCACGCCACCGCCACTTTGCATGAGACGGAGCCTTTGATCGATGAGCGCGAGATCCGCACGATTAGGCCCGTATGCCGGCCAACGCGTGTAGCCCGAGAGGCGAGTCAATTCAGAATCGGTGACGGAATCGTCCCAATTCTGCACTGCGTTCCTTTGACATCTGTGCCGCGAAAATACTGCGACCGGTATCGGTGAAGAACTTGGTTACCAGGAGAATTTCTATGCGAGTTATTTCCCGCCGGTCAGTCGAATCCTTGGGCGCAAAATGGCTGTCCGTTGGACAACTCGGCCTTTTTGGAGCGTGTTTGTCCACGACGCTCGCTCTTGGTTGTTCAGGCGGGGATTCGTCGAGTAGCGGCGGCAGCAGTGGCGGGAGCCAAGCCGTTGGTGGCACGACGGGCAGCCCAGGAGCTGGAGCAACAGGCGTTGGAGGTTCCACACTGGGTGCTGGGGGCGCGACAACCGGCGGAGCCGCAAATGCGGGCGGAAATCAGCCCACTGGTGGTGCACTACCCACGGGCGGCCGAGTCTCGACGGGGGGTACCGCTTCCACTGGCGGAGTGCCCGCCACGGGAGGCAACTCAAATACCGGTAGCCCCACGGGAGGCGCATTGCCAACTGGCGGACGGGTCTCGACGGCGGGCGCGAGTTCAACGGGTGGCTCGCCACCCGCCGGTGGCTCGCCACCCGCCGGCGGCACACAACCCACTGGAGGCGCAAGTGCCACGGGAGGCTCAAGACCGACAGGCGGAGCGAGTACCACAGGAGGCTCGAGGCCGACAGGCGGAGCGAGTGCCACGGGAGGCTCGTCTCCCACCGGCGGCAACGGTGCCGGTGGTTCGAGCATCATTGGCCCATGCGACATCTACGCAGCCGCCAGCACGCCTTGCGTGGCCGCGCACAGCACAACCCGGGCACTATTGGGCTCATACAGCGGCAACCTCTACCAGGTTAGGCGCGCGTCGGACAAGACAGTCAAAGACATCGCAGTGTCGAGCCCCGGCGGCTACGCCCTCTCGTCCACTCAAGATACGTTCTGCTCCGGCACCACCTGCACGATTTCGATCATCTACGACCAGACATCGAACGCCAACCACCTCACCAAGGCACCGGCAGGCGGTTGGTTGACCAATGGAGGCCTGGAAGCGAATGCAACTCAGGCCAAGATCACGTTGAATGGTCACAACGTGTATGGTGTCTACACGACTTCGAACTTCGATGACGCCGTGGGTGCAGTGGGCTATCGAAATAACGTCACCAAGGGTGTCGCAATCGGCGACAAGCCCGAGGCAATGTACATGGTCGCTAGCGGAAAGCATTACAACCAGTGGTGCTGCTTCGACTATGGCAACGCCGAGACGGACAACAAGGACGACGGCAATGCCACGATGGAAGCCGTCTATTTCGGAACCAGCACTCAGTGGGGCAAAGGAAGCGGCACCGGGCCTTGGGTGATGGCCGACCTCGAGAATGGCGTCTTTGCAGGCAACTCCTTTGCGGCGCCGGCAACGAACACGGGCTTTAGCGTCAACTACATCACTGCCATGCTCAAAGGTGACACGAACAACCATTGGGCACTCAAGGGTGCCGATGCGCAGTCCGGCACTCTCAAGACCCTATACGACGGGGCGCGTCCCGCCGGCTACAGCCCGATGAAGAAGCAAGGCGCCATCATCCTCGGCATCGGCGGTGACAACAGCCACACCGGCGAAGGCACGTTCTTCGAGGGCGTCATGACCTCCGGCTACCCAACGGACGCGGCGGACGACGCTGTGCAGGCCAACATCGTCGCTGCAGGTTACGGAAAGTAAGCGGGTCCCGCGGGATTGTCAGGAACGTGGTTGACGATCTCGACTTCGCGGCCGCTCGATTGCATGCTGATCGTCCGCCGATCGTTGCTATGCCAAAATCAGGGGGCACCTCTGCATGTGCCTGCTATAGTTTTGCATTGCATATGTTCCATCGATCGGTTCCAAATATCTTTGATACGTGCAACTTGCAGTTCCTCCTCGTTTGCGCGACTGTTAGTTGTGTTATTGGCTGTAGCGGCACGCAGAGCCCAGCGTCGTCATCCGAAGCGGGCGGACTGAGCGCCGTCGGCGGGTCCAGTGCAGTGGGTGGGGGCAGCGGCTTAGGTGGAAGCACCGTGGCGAAGGCGAGCGGCGGGTCGTCAGCATCGGGCGGAGCTAACGCCGCTGGCGGCGCGCTCACCACGGGTGGCTTCGTTTCTACTTCTGGCGGCACCGCAACCGGCGGATCGTCAGGCGGGACAACTACCGTCGGAGGGACACGGGCTACTGGTGGTTTCGTTTCTTCTGGCGGCAGCTCTGCGGGCGGAACTGCTGGCAGCATGCCAACCGGTGGCAGGGCAACCGGCGGAGCGTCAGGCGGGGCAACTACCGTCGGTGGGACACGGGCTACCGGTGGCATGCTCGCCACGGGTGGCACGCTCGCCACAGGTGGCACGTCGAGCACATCAACCACGGTGCCTTCGAGCACCGACAAGCCGAGCACGGATACTGGCTGGAGCCAGGGTCTCACGGCAGGCGCCAACGGTCCTATTCCACTCATCGTCGTCGATCAGTTCGGGTACCGCACATCGGCGAAGAAGTTCGCCGTCATACGTGATCCGCAGACTGGCTACGATAGCGCCGTAAACTTCACGCCGGGTACGCACTACTCAGTGGTGAACAAAGCCACCGGAAGTACTGTCAAGCAAGGCGCCCCTACGGCGTGGAACGGTGGCGCAACCGACACGTCATCGGGTGACAAGGCGTGGTGGTTCGACTTCTCGGACGTTACGACGCCCGGAACTTACACGGTCGTCGATGTCGACAAGAATGTTCGCTCGGTAGAGTTCGACATCGACAATAACGTCTATCGCAGCGTGCTCAAGCATGCCGTGCGCATGTACTACTATCAGCGCGCCGGGTTTGCGAAGTCTGCAGCAACGGCTGGCAGCGACTGGGCCGACGGCGCAAGTCACTTAGGCTCGGGGCAGGATTCGCAAGCTCACGCGTGGACGGCAAAGACCGACGCTTCGCTTGTCAAAGACTTGCACGGCGGTTGGTACGATGCAGGCGACTACAACAAGTACACTGCATGGGCGGCGGGCACCGCAATCGCGCTCCTGCGTGCATACGATGAGAACCCGACCGCGTTTGGTGACGACTACGGGATCGCCGAATCCGGAAACGGCATTCCGGATATTCTCGACGAAGTGAAGTGGGCGCTCGATTGGATCGAACGGATGCAGAATTCCGACGGTTCGCTCCTCTGCGTGATGGGGCTTGGTTCGGCAAGCCCCCCGTCGGCCGCAACCGACCCAAGCTACTACGGGCCCGCGACCACAAACGCGAGCCTGATGGGCGCGGCCGTGTTTGCGTACGCCAGCAAGATCTACGGTGCGCGGTCTGAAGCAAGCCTGAAGACGTACGCAACTGATCTGAGCTCGCGCGCCGTCAAGGCTTGGGATTGGGCTGTGGCTCACCCGAGCGTGCTCTATTACAACAACGATGAGAGCAAACAGTCGGGTTCGAGTGGATTGGCGTCGGGCGACCAGGAAACGGATGACGCGGGGCGACTCCTCTCGAAGTTCCAGGCAGCCACGTACCTCTACGAGATAACGGGCGGTGCCGCATACAAGACCTTCGCCGAGTCGAATTACAGCTCGATCCTGCCGAGTTCCGGCCCAACAGAGTGGGACGTGGAGAAGCAAGACGCGTTACTGTACCTCGCGCGCGTGAGCGGCGTTACCAGCAGCGTCAGCTCTGGAATCGTCACTCAGTTCGTGAACACCGTCACGAGCAACTCCAATCAATTGCCGATGGTAACCGGGGGTAAAGATCCGTATCGCGCGCCGATGAATACTTATACGTGGGGTAGCAATCAAATCAAGATGGCGCAGGCCCGCCTCTACCAGATGCTGGCACAACGTGGCAGCGGTACGACGGTACAGACGGCCGCAGATGCAGCCGAGGACTACGTGCACTACCTCCACGGCATCAACCCGTTTGGGCTCGTGTACTTGACCAATATGAAGCGAGCCGGTGCAGAGAATTCGGCCACGACGCTATTTCATACTTGGTTTGCGGATGGCAGCTCGAAGTGGGACGTTGTCACGAGCACCACGCCGGGCCCGGCGCCGGGCTTCGTTCCGGGTGGTCCCAATCCGGGCTTCTCGCTCGATAGTTGCTGCACTGCACCTTCGGGTGACGCGGCGTATCACTGCTATGGGGCCACCGAGTATTCGCTCTGCAGCCAGAACTGGCAGCCGCCAATGGGGCAACCGAATCAAAAGTCCTATCTACAGTTCAACTCGGGGTGGCCCGCCGGTTCCTGGTCCGTCACGGAACCGAGCACAGGCTACCAGGCGAAATACGTTCTGGTGCTCTCGGCGTACGCGCGTTAGCGCGGCGCCAAAGCGAGTTGTTTTTGGGCTTGTCGCTGCGGCGCGGAAACGCGAGCGGGCAACGTATCGTGCGTCGACACGACGTTTGAGTCCGCCACTGGCTTCCAACATGGGCAGACTGTTCACATAGGCATACATGGCTTCACAAGCTGTGGGGGATGTCCGACAGACCTTCGATAGATCTACCTGTAGTTGATTATTTGGAGCGCACGAGATTGTTACCAATCGCGCTCGAAAACAGTCTTTCCGTGAAGCAACTACATCAACAACGAAATTTGTTTGTTCGGCTGAAAAAAGTGAGTCGTTTCCTTTCACCCGCGTGGGAGACACGTGAATTCGAGATAATGTTTTCGATTCAATGACAGAAGTGGTCACCGTACGACACAGCGTTATCTAGAATGACAGAACCAAACGTGACGGTTTTCCGTGGCCTCGGTATTTTCAGCAAATCAAATTGTTGCGCGCTTCTAATTGCCTCATCCAGCGTGGGCGTCATATTTGGCTGTAGCGGCAGCGACAGCCCTAGTACTCCGCCCCCGAACTCGATCGGCGGTGACACCTCAGCCGGGGGTGCGAATCCGGCTGGGGGAGCGGGCGGAAGCACGGTTTCAAATCCGAGCGGTGGCGCGCCGGCAACAGGCGGCGGCGTGGCAACAGGCGGCCGCACAACCGGCGGAACAACAGCCCCGCAACCCACTGGCGGTAGCCCAGCCACAGGCGGGGCCGGTGCGGGCGGTGCCGCAACCGGTGGCGGTGGCAACAACCCGTCGACCGGCGGCGCAGCGACCGGCGGAGCGCCCGCAGGTGGTGCCGCAACCGGTGGTAGTGCGCCTGCAGCCACAGGTGGCAGAGCGAGCGGCGGAGCGCCCGCGGGCGGTGCCGCAACCGGCGGCAGAACCGGCGGGGGCGGTGCCGCAACCGGCGGAAGGATCGCCACAGGCGGTACGAACGCGCCCGGTGGCGCACCGGCAACCGGTGGCGCACCGGCAACCGGTGGCGCAACGGCAACCGGCGGAACCACCGTCGCTGGAACGAAGACGCCAGGGACAGCCCAAACGGGCGACATCACGGTCGATCCGACCAAGCAGCATCAGATTGTGGACGGTTTCGGGTTAGCTGACACGTGGCAAGGCTCGTCTTCGACCCAAATGCAGACACTGCTTTGGGATCCGGTCAACGGCATTGGGCTGACCCTCTTGCGTATGGGCATCGAGAGCACGTCCGGCAAGAGTGTACTGATGGGCAACGCGGGAATCGCGGATGGTAAGGCTTGCAAGCAGTTTTCGGGAGATGACTGCAAGATATGGGCAGCACCGTGGTCGCCGCCGGCCAACATGAAGGGCAATAACAACGTCAACGGGAACAGCGCGAATGCCTGTACTGCCACCGCTACGAGCCGCCTGAATACGGCCAGCTACGATGCCTGGGCCACGCTGCTCGCGGCGTTCCCCGCCTATTATAAGCAGCAGAGCGGCCTCGACATGTACGCCCTTTCCGCCCAAAACGAACCGGATTGGAACCCCAACTACGAGGCATGCTGTTACACCGGCCCGGAGATGGTGAATTTCATCAAGGTGCTGGGGCCAAAGCTTGCCGCCCTCAGCCCCCCCGTCAAGTTGCTCGCGGCCGAGCCTGACAACTGGAGTAACTTCTGGGGCGGCGACAACTACTCCACCGACATTTTGGCGGATGCGACTGCCAGTGCCCAAGTCACAATTCTCGC
>PMCK01000435.1 GCA_003154095.1 Myxococcales bacterium
AGGCAACCCTTTGCGATGTCGCAGGCCGCGATAGCATCCGAGATCCATGAGTCGTTTGATGCTCTGCTGAACCTCCCGACGCAAGTCACCTTCGACCTTGTAATCGGCTTCGATGGTATCGCGAATTGCCTTAACTTCGGCTTCCGTGAGCTCATCAACTTTGCGAGTTTCGGCTATTCCGGATTTCTTGCAGATTTCCTGAGACGATCGCAGCCCAATCCCAAAGATGTAGGGCAAGGCGTATGCAATCGCCTTTCGGCGGGGNNTGCACTTGTCGCAGATCTTCTTGACGCTGGGTCTAACCTTCATGGTCTGCCTCTACTGAGTTTTGCCGGTGATTTGACCTCGATTGGGGTCATGAGCGGATAGTCGCACCATCACTCGATCGCCTTGAATCAGGCGCGTGATGGCGTGTCGCGCAGTTGTCGACAGCGAGGCACGCACCGAGCGCCCGTCATTGAGGCGCACGGAATACAGCGCCAAAGGTAAGGAGTTCTCGACTGTTCCAATCATTTCGTTCGGTGCTTTCCGATCAGTGCTCAAATGCTCATTGCCTTGCTACTTGCCAATTGCGGACAGCAATTGTGAAAAAACGGATTGGGGCGACCCCGCACCGTCGACTTTTCGTAGAAGCCCAAGCGCGGAGTAGAACGGCAGGAGAGCTGCCGTCATGGTGTCGTATTCGTCCAATCGCTTCTTGACCGTCTCTTCCCGGTCGTCTTCACGGTGGACTACCTCAACACCAGCGGGAGGGGGGTTATACTTGAGGTGGTAAATCTGTCCAGTCCGACTATCCATTCGGCGCAACGTGGCACGCTCCACGAGCAATTCGCGCGCGACGTCTATTTGCACGACAGCGTCCAGTGGAGTGCCGACTCGGCCCAGCAATTCTTGCAGCGCCTCGGCCTGCGGAACCGTTCTTGGAAATCCGTCAAGAATGAAACCTGCTTGGGCATCCGGCAGTGCGATTCGCTCTTCTACCAAACCAATAACGATGGAATCCGGGACCAGGAGTCCAGAATTCATAAATGATTCTGCGCTCTTACCGAGTTCAGTGGCATTGGCGCGGGCAGCACGCAACATGTCGCCAGTCGAGATTTTCGGCACGGATAGGCACTTGGTCAGAACCTCGGCCTGCGTACCTTTCCCACTTGCCGGTGGACCAATCAACACAAGCCTCAGCATGGCCGAGATCCGATCATCCCTATCGACTTCATGCGGGCCTCCGACCGCTGAGTCGCGTGGCCGCCGGTCCAGTCAATCCTTCGTAACTGTGCGTTATGAGGTGGGCCTCGATCTGATTGACGGTTTCGAGAGCAACACCGACAACGATAATCAGGCTGGTGCCTCCAAACTGAAATGGAACGCGGACCGCCTGGATGATTATCGAAGGAATGATGCAAATGGCAGCAAGGTAAATCGCGCCGCCAACAGTCAACCGCGACAGCACACGATCGATGAACTCGGCCGTCTGCCGACCTGGGCGAATCCCTGGAATGTTCGCCTGCTGCTTTTTGAGGTTATCGGCGACATCCACAGGTCGAAATGTAACAGCGGTGTAAAAGAACGTGAAAAACACGATCAACAGGCCATAAAGGGCCTGAAATACCCAATCACCTCGGTTCAATATTCCGCTGAGCAGCTGCATTCCGGGAATATTGAATGACGAGAGCGTCGCTGGGAACATCAGAAGGCTGGACGCGAAGATCGGCGGGATCATGCTCGCCATGTTTACCTTCAGCGGCAAGTGAGCCTGCTGTCCGCCATAAACGCGCCGGCCAACCTGACGCCGAGCATATTGTATGGGTATGTGGCGCATCGCTCGCTCGAAGAAGACGACCACGCCAATGCTGACAACGAGCGTTGCAACGACTACCGCGACGGTCATGGGTTGAATGTCGCCCGCTGACCCCGTCCAATAGCCAACAATCGCCTTGGGAATTCCAGCCACGATACCGGCAAAAATGATCAAGGAGATGCCGTTACCTATACCGCCATCCGTAATCTGCTCGCCCAGCCACATGATGAGCAGCGTCCCAGTGGTGAGGGTTACCATCGTCATCAGGCGAAAACCCCAACCTGGGTGCGCCACTACGTCACCAAAACGACCACCGCCGGCGTCGGCGCTATTGAGCCCCTCGAGCCACATTGCCACGCCGAAGGACTGAAATAGACTTAAGAGCAGTGTCCCGTACCGTGTCCATTGCTCGAGTTTTCGGCGACCTGATTCGCCCTCCTTGCGCATTTCCTCCACTTGGGGACTCACCAGCCCCATCAACTGCATGATGATGCTGGCGGAAACGTACGGCATAACGCCCAAGGCGAAGATCGACAGATTTCCCAGCGCGCCGCCGCTAAATAGATTGACGAGACCGAGCAGTCCACCTTGACCCGTTACGATGCGGTTCATCACCGACCGGTCAACGCCCGGGGTGCTGATGAAGACTCCAACGCGATAGACCGCAACTAATCCGAGCGTAAATATCACTCGTTTTCGAAGCTCGGGTACTTTCCCGATATTGGAGAATCCAGCCAACACGCTCATTGTCAATTTCAGCTGGCCTCGGCTGCTGTCTCCTCGGCTGATATGACTATGGCTTTGCCTCCCGCAGCCTCGATCTTGACTACGGCGCTGACACTGAATTTGTGTGCGGTGACTGTTAGGGCTTTGGTCAACTCACCGTTTCCAAGGATCTTGACCAATACGTCTCGACCTTGAACTAGGCGCTTCTCCCTCAGAAAATCCTCGTCCACATTTGTGCCCGCCGCAAACAGCTCAAGCGCGCCAACGTTGACGATGGCAACTTCGATAGCGAAGGGGTTTCGAAATCCTCGCTTTGGCAAGCGGCGCTGAATTGGAGTTTGGCCACCCTGGAAGTGCTTCTTTCCAATGTTGCCCGTACTACGCGCCTTCTGGCCCTTTTGTCCGCGACCCGCGGTCTTACCGAGGCCGGACCCCGGTCCACGACCTAATCGCTTAGCCTCCTTCGTCGAACCCGCAGGCGGGGAGAGTCGTGAAAGAATGGCTGTCATTACGCTTTCTCCTCAACGCGAACCAGGTGCAATACCTTCTTGATCATTCCGCGAAACGACGGCGTATTTTCGACTGTCACGGAGCTGCCCGGACCGCGCAGACCTAAACCCGCGACGACACGTCGCTGCGGATGCGGGCGGCCGCGATCACTGGCGATTTGACGTACAACGAGTTTCGAATTCATGTCGAACTGGCTCCCTCATTGGAGGCAACTATTGACGAGGCGACGCGTGCCGCGCTGACCATAGCCGCCACTGGGTAGTCGCTTGCTACTTCATCTACTGACTTTTCGCGTGCCGATGCGATTTGCTCAGCCGAGCGAAGTGCGCTCAACGCGGCTACCGTGGCATTCACGACGTTGTGCTTGTTCGACGAGCCGAGGCATTTGCTGAGAATGTCGTGAATGCCGGCAGATTCCACAACGGCACGAACTGCGCCTCCCGC
>PMCK01000529.1 GCA_003154095.1 Myxococcales bacterium
GAGCCCGTTTGCTTGAGCAGATCAATCAAGAATGCGGATTGCTCGGCGGTTCGCGGGTAGCCGTCCAGCACGAAACACTTGCCGCCGGCTTGCTTGAACGCCGCTGCGAAAAGTGCATTGGTGATGTCGTCGGGCACGAATTTACCGCGGTCCACGTATTGCGCCGCTTTGAACCCGAGAACTGCGGCTTCGACTGCGATGTTCGCGGCCTTCGCGAGAGGCTCCAATACTGAACTTATCTCCTTGTCGCCTGCGAAAGAGCCATCTTTCCAGAGATGTTCGCTTTTCACCAATTCGCGGACTTTGGCATATGCCCCCAAGTATTCTCGAAAGATGTTTCCGGTGGACAATTGCTTGAGCGAATACTCTTCAAGCAGCACGTCTATTCTTGGCTGTTTGCCGGCGCCGCTCTTGCCTGTTACGACGATGTTCTGAACTGTCACGCTTGACTCCTTGAATTGGGGGCCGAGCGTCTCACAATTTGGCGTCGTGCGCCAGCAGATACAACCGCACGCTTATCCGACTGTGGCTCCCGTCAATGGACGACCGGCTTTGAATTCTGGTCGACATGAACGAAAGCGAATCACCACACGAGCCCAAGACCATCAAACTTCACCGTGTGACTGCTGTGTGTGATGCTAAAGACCGCCCACGCCAAATTGAAATCGAACCGCTTGCGAGAGGTCTCGGGTGGCGGCGGAACCAACGCAACTGGGCGTTCATCCGGCATTACCGCGGGCGGAGCAAGCAGTGTCGGGGGCGCGACCAACAGGCCACAGCGGAACGGAGACTAGGGATGCGTGCATCACCGCGGTTCGAGCTCAATTGCGCTGCAAGACTTAACCTCCAACACAGCCACACTGAAACTCGTGGCATGTGGGTATGTGTCTGTTGCCTGGAGGACAGTGGGTATTGAGCGCTCGATGTAGTTAGCGAAACTTCAAGTCCTTGCATCGTGAGCTCGGACACGATTGCTGCTCCCTTTTTCATGCTTGCCGGTGAATACCATTTTCAATTTAGGCAATTGTCCGTATATTGAAGGTTGGAGCATTGCCTCCGTTATGCATTCTCGCACTAACCAGGGTAACCACCCTGCAACACGTTGGACGGTCAATATGACTTATCCTNNATCGCGCTGCTGCTGTGCATACCCGTTGCGGGGTGCTCGGATGGATCTTCCCAGCTTCCATCCTTGGCGGGCTCACCGGCTACCGATGTGACATCGGGGGGACCCATCTCGGAGGGCGACCCTTGTGCCTCAGACGGAGCGCAAGTCGATTGTGGCACCGTAGTTGAGCAGCTGCCCGACGCAGTCGTGTGCGCACTCGGCTCACGCACGTGCAACAATGGCGTTTGGGGCTCATGTGTTCCAAATGGACAGCGTCACGTTCAAAGCCGTCGCGAGTCCATCCAAACCGTCGGTGCTACGTCCAAGTGCGCATGGAACGTTTGTGACCCCTATTGCCAACAGATAGCGGACGGGCCCCCCACCGTAGTGCCAGGTCCGGACGCGGGCTTTCTAGTACAGGATGGCGGAGTCATCTTGGACCGCACGAAGGTTGGCTCTGTCGGTTCCACGACTTGCACGGGGTTGAGTGTGACCGCCAGCACTTCCACGCTCAGTGTGACCGCGCTCAGCCCAGTCACGACTTCACCGACCCAGGTCACGTTTACTGCCGACTTGCTGCGTGCAGGTTGTTATCCCAACGCAACCCCCGTTCTGTGGACGCTGGACCGCACCGACATTGCAACGATTGACACCACTGGCCACCTGACACTGGTACGCCCTCTCGCAGTGCCAATAACGGTTACCGGGCATTCGGGTGCGTTTAGCAATTCTGCCAGCGTACAAGTGAGCGTCAGCATTCTCAATACTTCAAAAATGCCCTCTGGAATCTCCGCTGGCAACTTTGGTCCAATTACACCAACCAATCCTGCCAGCGTGTGCGATTACGCTATCTCATCAACGAACAGTACCGTTATTAATACGGGTGCGTTGGTCACGGCGACCGGGTCCAATTCAGTCGGATCCGGAACAACTTTGTCCGCGGCAAACACCAGTAAATTGACGGGACACGTTTTTTCCAAAGGCGCCGTCACGTTGTCCAGCGGCTCGACGGTGACGGGAAATGTATCCTCTGGAAGCACCATCACGTCGACGGGAGCCACGGTTAGCGGCACAAAGACACCGAATACCACGGTCACCCTGCCGGCTATACCTACGAAGACTGTGACATGCGGTGGCACTTCGAATACGACGGTCGCCGCCAGTACCACGACTTCACTCGCTCCTGGATCCTACGGCAACTACACGGTGGCCAACAAAGGCACCTTAGCTTTGCAGGCTGGCCAGTATAACTTTAATAGCCTGACATTCACCGCGGCCGCGAGCGCTGCTAATGCTCCACTGCTGACCGTACCTTCTTCAGGGTATGTTATTATCAACGTGTGCGGTACTCTCAGCATCGGCGACTATACATCTCTCAGTGGAGTTGTGGCTGGAGCCGACAGCGCGAGACTGCAATGGTACGTCAACGGAAACACTGCAATCTCAATTCCCGTGCATGCAAGCGTGGACGGTATCTTTGTGGCGCCCAATGCCGCGGTGACATTGAACCCCACAACGGCGATCTCTGGCTTGGTTTATGCTAGCTCGGTCACTCTGGCAGCTAATGCCCAGCTAGACGGGACTGGCCTGCTAGGCGCGGCTTGCCGGGCTTCCGGCATGGACGTTGCTGCCAGCCAAGCAGACACGTATTCCGATACGCTGTCGCTCCTATATCCCTACGCACAGACTGTCTTCCCGCTTGGTTTGGCTCCGCCGCTGCTTCAGTGGGCGACTGGTACGGTCGGCCCGGCCAGCGCAGTGAAGATAACCCTGCGGTACCCTGCGACCGGCACCCCAAATTTCAGTTGGTCAGCCATCATACCCGAGAGCTCGACGCTGTGGCTCAATCCGCCTACCAATTCGATACCCTTGGCAGCCGGTCCCCGCGCGGCGATCGATGGAATTGACAATTCGATATGGAAAATCTTCGAGCAAACAGCACAGGGGGATGACGCCGCAATCGTGCTGCAGCGTCTCACCGGTACCACGCTCAGGCAAGAACTTGCCACGACGATTCATTTCGCGAACGACCAGCTCAAGGGCACGGTCTATTATCACTCCTACGGTACGCTGCTCGTGCAAAACTATAGCTCTACGTACGGCACACAGACGTACGGCGCCGGTCAAATGTTTGGAGCTGCAACGTTGGCCATTCAACCTGGCGCGTCAGTGCCGGCGGTCGCTGCGGGGTATTCTTCAGCTACCAGTGCTTCCACCGACGCCACGAGCGGCTGCCATGTGTGCCATTCGGGTTCAGCCAGTGGCAACATGCTGGTCACCAATTTGGTCACAAACACCCATTCGATTCTGTACAAACTGGGAACGGATGCAGCCAATGGCGGCACGTACCTGCCAACGAGCAGCACCGGTGCGTTTTCTTGGGGTGCCATCTATCCGGATGGTACCTACCTGTTCTCGAATTCCGGTCCTCCATCGGACTACAGCACCGCGACGGCGCCACCGGGAGGGCTCGAAGGCAGCGATAGTGGATCACTGGGCAATGCACTGTACTCGCTAAATTCAGGTTCCACTTTCGGCACCGTGGTGGCAACCACTGGAATACCCAGTGGCTTGCGTGCTGCGCTACCCTCTTTTTCACCGGACGGCAAATACGTCGCGTTCAATCACTATGGTGGGACGGTCGGTACAAACGTTGGCGATAAGCGTTCGTTGGGCATGATGTCATTCAACGTCAGTACAAAGACTTTCTCCGGCTTCCGTCGGTTGTACACAGAGCCGTCGGCTGCGTGCAGTGCGGCCTTTGGAAGTTCCGATCCGTGCACTAGCGTATGGCCATCGTTCTTGCCGGACAGCTCAGCCGTCGTCTTCGAGCGCGAAATCTTTAACGATGGACGGGTGACTAGTGCTGGCCACGCTGATTTTGGTGGGACACGTTCCGGCTGCGACGACAGCAGTGGATCCGCGGCCTGCGGCGATGACGGCACCAAGGCCCAATTGTGGTGGGTAACTACGGCCGCCACGCCCAGCGCCGCGAGGCTCAACGCAGCCAATGGTTGCAACACATCCGGCACGGCAACAATTCCGGTGTCGGGTGCCAATGGCCACACTGCAGCCAATGAGCCAGTACTCAATTACGAACCAACGGTAAGTCCGCAGGCCGCTGGCGGATATAATTGGGTCGCGTTTACGTCGAGACGCTCCTACGGAAACGTGGCAACCATTAATCCCTGGTGGAGTGATCCACGCTTTCGGCCAATCGGTGGCCAGTTCGGGCCAACAACGAAGAAGATCTGGGTCAGCGCGATTGATGGCAGTCCCACGGCTGGCGCTGATCCCAGCCACCCGGCATTTTACCTGCCTGGACAAGAGCTACTGGCTGGAAATGCCAAAGCGTTCTGGGCGCTGGAGAAGTGTACTACTGCATCGGCGACCAAGTCAGCCGCCACTTTGTGTGACACCAATCTTGATTGCTGTGGCGCGACGGGTTCATCCCCGACCAGTATCTGCGCACTCGACACGCCGCTGACGAACCCCGCAGTTCGTCACTGCCTCCCACTATCGACCAGCGGTTCGTGTATTGCAGACAATTCGGCTACTACCTGTCTTACTGACGCTCAATGCTGCAACGCGACGGCGGCCAGCCCCAGTTTGTGCGTAAGCGGGAAGTGCCAGCCACCCCCTCCAATCACAATATATAAGCCGGCGCAATTTACACGCGATTTTGTAGCAACTTGTCCCGTAGGTCAGAGCCCCATCTGGCGCGAAGTTCAGTGGAAAGGCTCGATTCCAGCTTCGGGATCCATTAATTTCTCGGTGCAAACATCGAAAACGGAAGCCGGTCTGTCCACAGCACCATTGCCGTCAACGCCATTGCTAGTGACGCACGCAACTACGGCTGACCTTGTTGCTTTCACGACGTCGAGCAATGCCGTGGCCAAGGTGTTCGTCGATGCTGATGTCTTGCCTCAGGTCTACCTGCGTCTCACGATCCTACTGAATCCTAGTTCGGACAACTTGAGTACACCGATCCTTACGGAGTGGCGACAACTGTTCGATTGTGTCGACTCACAATGAGGTTATGACGATGTCACGAATCTTGATGTATCTCGGAGCCGGACTATGCGTCGCCTGCGGTGGCGGAGGGAAGCCGGCGCCCTTTGCATCCAGTCCTGGTGGCGAAGCATCTGGGACCGGCGGGACAACTGTCGCCGCCTCTAGTCATTCAGGCGGTGCTCAGGCCGTTGGCGGCACGACGTCTAACGGCGGCACAGGGAACACTACTACAATCGGCACTTCAGATGGCGGTGTAGCAGGCGGACTGAGTGGAATTGCTGGCGCCACGTCGCCAGACGGCACAAGTGGCACCGGCGGCATGGGCGGCATGGTCACTTCCAACGCAACTGGTGGCAGTATGAGTACCGGCGGGGCAACGAGTCTCTGTTCCCCGTCTGCAAAACCAAGTTCGTCGCAGGCGGTGACTGGCGTAACGTTGGCGAGCAACGCGTGGTTCTCGGCGATCACCCCTGACGAATTGACAATAGTGTGGACCGCCGCCGGAACCGACAATTCCTATACGGTGTACGTTGCGGACCGTACCAGTGCATCGGCAAGTTTCTCGACCCCCCAATCGATCGGAATTTCAACGTTCGATAACCTGGTTACGATTAGTCCANNAGCCGCACAGAGACTTTCCAAACTCCAACCGGCACTTGGGATGAATTTAGCAACTTCAACGCCACCGGCGCGTTGGCCACGGGCGAGACCTACTTGCGGCCGCTATACGGTCCTATTCCCACTGACTTCTTCTATGGTGTGACGTCTTCGACCGGAGACATTACTTGGTACGCATCATACCGCACCTCGGCTTTCGATGTGTTTCCGTCGGGTTTTCCGTTGTCATTTTTGAACAATCCCTCGAATACTTTCGTCTTATCGGGTGTATCGGGTGACAATGCGACGCTACTATTTGTCGATGGCACAGCAAGCGATTGGTCGTTCCTGAATTCGGCAGGTACTACTTACTCATCACCGGCAAGCCTTGGCTCATTTGGAATTGCTCAGGTCAATCAAGACTGCAGTCGCCTCTATTTTGGTTCAAGTGCGGGAAGCATTTCCTTCGTACCACTCATTTGATTGGACGACGTAGAGCCCGACCTCACTTTGGCAACATCCGCATTCAGGCCACTGCGAGGATTGGGCTCAGACCAAAATCACCGTACACACGTTGCCGCCATTTTAACCTGCGTCGCGCGCATCAATGCATGGTGTCCACGTTCCGACGTCGCAATACTGCATTCCGACAAAGCAGCTTTCTACGCCGTTATAAATGCCGATCACAACGCGACATGATTTGGAAGTTCCGATGGTACAGGTGCCCGAAACCACATTCGAACCACCGGCTCCACCAGTGCCAGCGTCCGATGTGTTTCTACCACCCGTGTTGTTCGAGGCCCCGCCGTGACCACCCGTGCTCGATCCGCCGGCCATTCCAGGAGCATCACTACCGCTCGAACAGGCTGCCATGCCAATAAGCACCGCCGTGATCAGCGTCGAAAGGCATAGCCGCAGGGGAATCTTGTGTGGCTCGAGTGCAGCAATTTGAAGGACGTGGGGACGCATGATCTCTGAATATAGCAGAACGACCAAGGAATCGCGAGACTTAACCACGAAGTGGGAATACTACCGGAGACTACATGCAACCGAGTAGCGCCTTCTGCAGCGGAGTCTTCTTCCGTTTCAGTGTCACTGCGCTATCAGACCCCACGGTGGGCAAGCTTCCAGTAGATCGAATACAGGCAGTCACGAGTTACCTCGGGCCGTCATCTTGCGACCGAATCGGACGTTTCGACGTAGCTCGTTGTGGGGCTTACCCAATTCGTAGATCGCAACCTCGGGCCTAATCGAATTTCGGAGGCCACTCTTTATGCAAGGGTTGGTACTTCTTGCAGAGACCATTGTGAACTGCTGCAAGTTCAATTTCTGATGAACATGGAAACGCCAAGAAGTGAGTGGCCCTTGTGAGCACCTTTCGACCAATTTCATTTTGCAGTATTTGGTTCAGAACCTGTCCATACGGAGTCTTGGGAATTGCCAGACACGTCCAACCGGCTAACATTCCAGGCGCATCCTTGGTCTCGAAGAGTCGAAAAAGGATGAAGCAACCTAAGTTACTGGAATTGGGTACTCGGCGCACATTTCCTAGCTCGAGAGGCTCGGGTTCTTCTTGAGTGACCATTGTGACCAGTATCAATACGCCTACCGCAAGGCCGTCGTCTATAGATTGGCTGTATATCCGCAAATCATGAGTGTTTGAGGACATTTCCGGCGATGTATTCAGTCTAGGACAGAGCGCTGATACACCCGGAGGCTCGCCGGTGGGCAGCCGGGCGCGACCTTGGATGGGCCGCGAAGTGCTCTTTCTGCCTTAACCAACGTGTCCAGTTGCGTCGCGGATTTTCTGAATAGGGCGGCCCCGAGCGCACGACAACGGTTATAAATCCGTTGGGGGGCTACTCGTCCGCAAGACAGAAACGTTGACATTTGATGCTGGCTGTTGTGGCAAAGCTACTTTGAGCGGGGATGGCTCCAAACCTGCAATTGCGCTGCAGCACCGCATCTAAGTCCTCCGAGTTTCTTTGGCCTCGTCGTTGGCGAGTGGCAGGCCTCCACGTGGAGCTTGCAACCGTTTGCGGGATGATCCAACCAGCTTTGCATTAAACTTCCATTGGTTCCAAGGGCTTAGTAGGCTTGTCTGTCAATCGGGTAAACACCAATGGAGCCAATTTCGTTTTTGTCTCGTCCCCACTTGGACGCGCAGTTCGTCGTGATGCTGCTAACGGTCGGAAGTCTCTGTCAGGGTTGCAACCGTACGCAGCCAAAAAAGCTCGACCCAGAGCATGAACGAGTAGCATTCATCAAGAGCCAAGTACCCGTCGTGCCGCACGCGGTCCCGAAGACGGGCTGCCCGTTCGGCCCCGGTGATCTTCCACAAAAGACACTCGGCCCCGACGCACCGATCGGCAAGAACATACCGATTGAACACTTCGTGTTCGTAGTGCAGGAAAATCGTTCATTTGATCATTACTTCCAGGACTTCAGTCCTGCTCCAGGTTCCACCGCAGATGTTGCCCCGGCGACCTACGTGGCGCAGAACCCGGACAAGAAGCACGAACCACTCAGACCTTTCGAGTTGCTTCACTCCTGTCCGGATGATCCGGCGCACGACTATGAGTCGGTAATGCTTGCCTGGCGCGGCGGCAAAATGGATGGCTTTGCCTTGGCTGCGGACAAAGATGCCGTCAGCTTCTTTTCCCGCAACGTGCTCGATTACTACCACGCCCTGGCGCGGGCCTTCTCCCTGTCGGACCGGCATTTTGCGGACTTTTTAGGCCCGACCTGGCCTAATCGCCTTTACATGCTCTCGGGCACATCATTCGGTCACACGAGTAACACGCCGCCGCCCGCGCGAGACATCGAAGCTTCTCTGTTCCATCAGCTTGACGAACATGCCGTCAGTTGGCGTGTCTATGCCGACAATCGAATCTTCGAGGAGGGCATGTATCCGTCGCTGCACCAGAGCCACCCCAAGAACTTCATGACGATTGCCCAATTCAAGGAACAATCCTTGGCTGGCAAGTTGCCAGCCTTTGCGTGGGTCGAGTCAAGCTACGGTGGGCCGCTGGCTACGGACGAACACCCTCCGGCCAACGTCGAAATTGGTCAGAAATTCGTGAGTGAAATCATTGACTCGACAATGCACGGTGCCGACTGGAGAAGCACTCTACTGGTCCTCACTTACGATGAACATGGAGGCTTCTTCGACCACGTGGCACCACCGCCAGCCTGCGTGCCGGATGACCACGTCGCCAAAATCAAGCCTGGGCACCTCCATCCTCGGTTCGACCACTTGGGCATGCGCGTTCCTTTGATTTTCGTTTCACCTTGGGTAAAGCGCGGATACGTCTCACATGAACCGAGTAGTCACTCCTCGCTGCTACGTTTGGTTCAGGCACGGTTCGAACTGCCGGCTCTCACGCGACGCGACGCCAACGCCACGCCCCCCTATGACATGTTCGACTTCACCTCGCCTCCTCGGCTCGACGTGCCCGAGCTGCCCATACCCCACATCGAACCCAACCGCGGCAAGAACTGCGATGAGGCAGCAGCGCGAGTCCCAGAGTCGAGCAAGCACTATGTGCTTCCGCCGCATAAGAAATGAAATTGGACCTGCGTTAGGTGTCAGTGCCTGCACCTGGACCTGAAGTTTAGTGCCACCAGCCGCTTCGCGCCAGTCACCGGAATCAAGCGGAATTTCTATTTCACATCGGTAGTGCGCTACCTATTCCTCTAAAAGGGTGGTGAACAGCTACAATTCTTCGGTGATGACGATGTATGGGTCTTTCTCAACGGCCATTTAGTTTTGGATTTGGGAGGTCCTCACGAACGGCTACTGGGGTCAGTGACATTGCCCGACGCAAATACCGCCGCTTGGACCATCAAAAAGACGTCGCCGGTCGTAACCGGCGCGGCGGCATCAGCATTCGTGACCACGACGACTAACGTGGCAAGTGGTAACGTGACGGGCCTTGGTCTAACTGCGGGCAGCGTCTATGAAGTAGCTGTATTTCACGCTGATCAGCATCCTCGCGAGTCCAACTACGAACTCACTCTGACGGGGTTTAGCACAACACGCACGGACTGTGCTCCGACCTGTGGAGACGGCATCGTTACGGCTGGCGAAGAATGCGACCTCGGAGCTGCCAACAATACGGGCGGCTACAATGGCTGCAACCCCGACTGCACTTACGGGCCGTTCTGCGGCGATTCGGTCGTCAACGGCACCGAGCAATGCGATGATGGCGTAAACATTGGTGGCTACAGTTACTGCGCGCCAGGCTGTGTCTGGGATGCGCGCTGTGGCGATGGCATCGTACAGAAGCAGTACGGAGAAACTTGCGATCTGGGCAGCCAGAATGGTGTTACGGGCAGCGGATGCACTGCTACCTGTGGCATACCCGCTATCTGTGGTGATGGCGTCGTTGAGGCTCCAGAGACTTGCGACGATGGTGTCAACGACGGGTCATACGGAGGATGTACGCCGGATTGCCAACATGCACCCTACTGTGGCAGAACTCGGTGCGCGCGACCAGAGAACGAGACACGAAGACGGTGGATAGGCATTTGCGACTTAATTTCGATGTTATTTTGATGGTACCGTTGGCCTGAGCTTCCATCGAACGGTGACGCTTGCAGAAATTCGCGACACCGAGACCGCGCGTGTCGTTGGATTCTATACACCGAACCCAATTGTCCAAATTTTGTCCCATGACCGTTCGAGATTCACGGGGAATAACAGAGGTAGTGTGTGGCAACTACATTTGCTGCGCGCGTAGGATATTTTCTCCAAGCCACAATTGCATTCAACATTACCCAGAAGCAGTCGCTTTCGCGATCTAATCCTACGACACAAACCCGCCGTCAATGCACTCGCAACCGGTTTGACTGATGTGCAGCTAAAGCGTAGTTTACGGATTACCTCACTTTTCGTCCGGGCGGTCACATCCTTTTCAATCCCAAGGTCATAAGCAAGATGATTTCAAGCACCAAGCGGCTTTTGCATTCAAGCTTAGTGACTCTGCTGTGCGTTGCCTGCAGCGCCACGGATGATGTCGCTCCAACATTTGACGACAATGTTGGCGGTGCTGACACCAACACGGGCGGTGACGCCAATTCAGCTGGCGCTACGAGTACTGGCGGCGTCGGAGATTCATCGGGCGGTGCCGCGGGAACAGCGGGAACGACGGGCGCAGGCGGAGCGACCTCAATGGGGGGCGCCACGGATGTTGGCGGGACATCGGGCGCGACGTCCCCGGGCGGAGCGACGAGCACAGGCGGTTCCAAGGCAGCCGGTGGCGCGTCAGCGACAGGTGGCAATCGAGCGACGGGTGGGTTCGTCTCCACGGGCGGATTTGTCGCCACGGGTGGTAGAGCGACAGGCGGATTTGTCGCCAC
>PMCK01000614.1 GCA_003154095.1 Myxococcales bacterium
TCGGCCGACTATACGCCCACGAATGATTGCATCTTCGACTGAACGCTCGACATCCGCCGAGAGTCACGAGTAGTTCCGTATATCTTATGGACCATTTCAATCAGAGCGCAAATGAATCAACCACTGTCATCAAATGGAGTGTTCGGTAAATTGAAAGGCATAGGAGAGTCAAGTGACTAACCCAGATCGACTCGATCAGCTCGAATCGCAGAGTGTGTATATTCTTCGCGAGGGCTANNGTGATGCTCTGGTCCATCGGCAAAGACAGCACAGTCCTGCTTCAACTTGTGCGCAAAGCTTTTTTCGGCCATGTTCCCTTTCCCCTGGTGCACATTGACACCGGCTATAAGATTCCTCAAATGATCGCTTACCGAGACTGCCTCGTGCGCGATTGGAAATTGAATTTGATCTTCGGTCGCAACGACGCGGCACTCGAGAAAAAGATTACGTTTCCGGACGGCAAATTGGACCGCATTGGCTGCTGCAAGTCCCTGAAGAGCGACGCGCTGCGACACACTCTTGACGGCACATGGCCGCGATACCACTTTGACCATTCGCGAAACGAATATATTCGTGAGAACAATGGCGCTCCATATACGGGCGTTATTGCAGGCGTTCGGGCTGATGAAGAGGGGAGTCGTTCCAAGGAGCGATACTTTTCACCGCGTTCGAAGGAAAACGATTGGGATGTAGGCGAACAGCCGCCTGAATTTTGGAATCAGTACACGACTGACTTTGCGCCTGGCACGCACGTTCGGATTCACCCACTTCTCGACTGGACCGAACTCAATATTTGGGAGTATATTCAGCGCGAATCGATACCTGTCGTTCCCTTGTATTTCAATCAAGGTGACGGCAAAAGATATCGATCTCTCGGTTGTTGGCCCTGCACAAGTCCGATAAATTCAACAGCCGTTTCTGTCGACGAAATCATCGCTGAATTGAGCTCGGGTCAATTGGTAAATATCGCTGAGCGCTCAGGTCGAGAACAAGATAAGGCGGGCGGCGGAACCCTGGAAGAATTGCGTCGTGATGGCTATATGTAACATGACCTCGGTAAGTGGCGGTAATATGCAAGCAGTAAGTGAAGCGGCGCCCTCCCGGGAGCGAATGGACGTCGTCATCGTCGGTCACGTCGATCATGGGAAAAGCACGGTAATTGGCCGACTGTTGGCCGACACGGGTTCTCTGCCGCAGGGAAAACTCGAACAAGTTCGGTTAAATTGCGAACGGAATGCCAAGCCCTTCGAGTATGCATTCTTGCTGGATGCTTTGAAGGATGAACAATCCCAGGGAATTACGATAGATTCAGCTCGATGCTTCTTCAAGACTAGTCAGCGCGACTACATCATCATCGATGCGCCCGGTCATATTGAATTCCTCAAGAACATGATTACTGGAGCGGCTCGGGCAGAAGCTGCGCTATTGGTGATTGACGCTAAGGAAGGTATTCAAGAGAACTCGCGACGGCATGGCTACTTACTCTCGCTGCTTGGCATTCGTCAAATTGTCGTCCTGGTCAACAAGATGGACCTCGTATCATACGACCGCGACACGTTTGATGCCGTGCGCGATGAATTCTCGGCATTTTTGGACTCAACCGGAGCAACCCCGAGAGCTTTCGTACCCATATCGGCCATGGAAGGGGAAAACCTGATTGCTCGTTCGGAGCGGATGGGTTGGTACGCAGGCGGCAGTCTGCTCGAAATTATCGACCAGCTAGAGAAACGTCGCGCACCTATTGAGCGTGCCCTGCGATTCCCGGTACAAGATATTTACAAGTTTACCGAGGACGGCGACGATCGTCGAATAATTGCCGGCACCGTGCTCGCCGGTACGGCCCGAGTTGGAGATGATGTCGTATTTTGGCCGTCGGGCAAGCGATCGACAATTAAGACTGTCGAGGGATTCGCGCGGCGCGCTGAGGTTTCAATTGCTGCTGGCCGAGCTACAGGGGTGACGTTATCTACTCAAGTATACGTACGGCCGGGAGAAATGCTCTGTCTCGCCAATCAACTGGCGCCCAATGTCGGAACAAGCCTAAGAGCCAGCATTTTTTGGCTGGGTAGGCAACCCTTGGTAAAGGCTAAGCGGTATAAACTCAAGCTTTGCAATGCAAGCACATCGGCGAGCGTTACTGAAATCCTCAAGGTAATCGATGCATCGGATCTAGAGTCGCAGGGAACGCGTCAACACGTCGAGCGCCACGAGGTGGCCGAATGTGTTCTAGAAACTTCGCGTCCGCTCGCCTTTGACTTTGCTGACAGTAACCCAGAAACCGGCCGCTTTGTGCTTGTCGACGATTACAAGATTGCCGGTGGTGGCATTATCACCGGGGTCGCGCCGAGTAATTCGGCGCAGGTCCCTTACCAAACTCGGGCGGGCTATCAGTCCGCAAAGGGCGGAGTCTCTCCGCAGGAACGATACGAACGATACCGTCAGCAACCCAAGTTGCTGCTCATAACTGGAAAAGGCAGTCAGCAGATTGATCGAATCGGTGAAGCAGTAGAGCGAAGACTATTCGAAGCCGGGCGATACGTTTACTACATGGCAGGGGCCGAGTTCTTGCACGGCATTGCTGATGATCTTGCTTTTCACGCTTCGGCGCGCGACGAACACATTCGGCGACTCTCCGAAATTGCGCGTCTGTTCGCCCAGGCTGGCTGCGTCTTGGTGACTACATTGGCTGACGCTGACGAAGCTGAGTTGGCGCTGATTCGCCAGCTGGCCTCACCCTCGGAGGTAATCGCCGTCGGAATACTCGACGATTCTCCGCTGGGAATTCAGCCTACGTTGGCCTTGCCGAATTCCGCTGACATCAGCGAATGCACCGAGCGGATTGCATCGCTACTCGTAGAGCAAGAAGTCTTCATCGACTTCGAGATCTGATACGCGGGACGTTTGGCCTTGGGCGTGCCGTCACTTCACTAAGCGACAAACGAGCAAGGCCTGAGCAGCATCGAAGAATCCTTGGGGCTTACACCCACTGAGACACGCCTTGCCTCTAGTGAGACCCAATACCCTTCAGCTTCTCCGTCAATCCACGGCCAGTTTCGATGAGGCCTGTCTCCTCGTGACCGCCTGGATCTTTGACGCCTCGCAACGAGTCCTCCAGATCCTGTATGGCGCGGCTAACGCGCGCGAGGGCAATGTTTGGACATACTGAATTTTGAGAACTCGGATCGACCGGAATGAATTGCGGATCGCCGCCACCGGGATCTCCCTTAGTATAACGTTTGACGGTCGATTCGCGGCCGCCCGACTTGATCTTCATGCTATCGGGCCAGGCGTAGTCCTTGCCTGCAACTTTTTCTTCGGATTTCGCCAGGAATGGCTCCGGAACGGCAATCATTGTTGCCCAGGGACCAGACGGTCCGCCGCTCACGATGGCGGACCACACCACCTTGGGTTTCTCTTTAACCGAAAAGGCGTCGTCGAGAGCTTTCTTCGAACCAGCAAGCATCCTTTGAACGTCTTCCGTCAGGTCATTGGCTTTCTCGGCCATCGAGGAAAAGTTCACCAGGCCATGATTGACTTCCTTATTGAATCTACCAATGACACGAAGCCCGATATTGGCGCCTTCGAACGGAATTCGAAGCCCTGCAAGTTTCTTCGACTCCTCGTCCGGATACTTGCCGCTTGAAAGCTTGTCTTTCACGGCCTTAACTACATCCGCGAGTTGCTCCGCCGTGTCAGTCGCAGTGTTGACTTCCTTAGCAAGATCGCCAGCGTCTCTAGCAGCAACTTTTTGCTGGTTGCTCGTCTCGTTGCTGCCTCCCACCATGAAGCCGACCACGCCGCCAATCAGCGCCGTTACTATCGCCAGGACGTAGCCCTTCTTCTTTTGCTTGTTCTGTTCGTGAATAACCTCTTCACTCATCTCGACTTTGATGGCTTGCTGCTTGGGAGGCGGCGGCGGGGCGCTCCCCATCATCGAGGAGTAAGGGTCCGAGCTTTTCGGGGCGCCAAACGGCGGTGCGGGTATTCCCCCCGTTCTAGAACCGCCAACAGGCGGGGGAATGGAGGGGCCACTGGGAGAGCTGACAGTCTTTTTTCCGAGACGTGCCTTGAGATCAATCTTGGGCTTTTTCTGGTCATTCATCGCGAAAGTCCAATGCGCTCGATCGCAAGTAGCGACCGACTATAGGCGGAGGTGCGGGGACGTTACCGAGCCGGAGGAGTTCCGGCAAGACTCAAATCACGAGTTCGCGCGGGATTGTACTGAGACCGAGTCCTTTGTCCCGGAGAATAGCTCGGCCTTTAGAATTGCTCGGTCACGCCGGGCCATTCTGACGAATTTCATTGCCTGTTGGCGGCCGGTCCAACGGACGGTTTTTGCCCATAGCCAAAGGCTCTCATGGGAATTGGGCAGCCTGATTTCAACGGGAAAGGATTCTGACTGGGAATCTGGTTCAGTGTACGTGACCGCCAGCAGACCAGTTGGTGAAACGTCTAAGGTCCGACATAGGTAGGGATGACCATTGAGGAATTTGTTGAAAAACAAGTCCAGATTCAACCGATTGCAACGCCGACGCTCGTTCATGAAGCTGATCGTACCCGCATTTAACGAGACTCCAGAAATTTCCTGCAACCCGTAACGACCTCTGTGACTCGTCGCAGGGACGGATGTTGCCTGCACGCCCCCTCAGGGCCGCCACCGAGCGCAAATTCGCGCGCCTGCACGCTGGGTCGCCCGTTGACCAGTGAGGATGCATCTGGGAATCTTCGCCGCGTGAAAAAGAATGTAGTGGTCATCGATAACTACGACTCGTTCACGTACAACTTGGTTCAGTACATCGAGACGTTGGGTGCAAGCACTCGAGTGTTTCTCAATGATCGAACGGATTGTTCGACGATTCTGGCACAGCAGCCCTCGGGCATACTGCTATCGCCAGGTCCGGGCACGCCAGATGACGCGGGAATCACTCTGGAAGTCATCACGGAGCTGTGCGGCAGGGTGCCAATATTCGGAGTCTGCCTTGGCCACCAATCCATCGGGCAAGCATTCGGTGGCAAGGTCATCCGTGCCGAGCGCTTGATGCACGGAAAGACTTCTTTAGTACACCACGACGGAAGCACGATATTCGACCAAATGCCCCAGCCCTTCGA
>PMCK01000361.1 GCA_003154095.1 Myxococcales bacterium
GGTGAACAGGAGCTGCGCCGGCGAAATGTCAATGTTGCCCGTGATAGTCCAGGCATAACCAACTTGTAACTTGTCGGGATTGGTAAATCCTGTTTCGATACTTACGTTTCCGCTGCCGGAGCCTGACTTCTTGCTGGAGAGCGTAAACCTAAGACCCTGCACACCGATACCCCCGTCCGGCGTTTGCTCGACGACCTTCACTGAAACTTCATGGTCCGCCGGCTTTTGCAGAACTTTTAGCCGGGCCTTTTCCTTCAAATTGCCCGTGAGCCACGTGTCAATCACTTGAGTCTTCCCAACTTCGGAGCTCAGTTGGAGGGACTCGGGTTGCAGCGCCAGAATGACTTGGACATTCGCGTGGATCTCGAGATTCACGCTGGGCTTAATCGGGTCGTCCGAAGTAACCGTGATAGTTTTGCGCTGGTCTCCGCCGCGGTGGTTGGTGTCGAAGCTCACCTCGACTTGGCCTTCGCCGTGGGGTGCTATTTCCTTTGTCTTCAAAGCAGCTACCGTGCACCCACACGAAGTCCTCACCTGATCGATGTGCAGCGCCCCACCCCCCAGGTTCTTGAGAGTAAAGACGTGGGTGAGTTTTCCCCCCTCTACAACTTGACCGAAGTCGTAATTCGATTCCGGAACTTGGAGCGTGGGCAAGTCTATGGCGGTCACGCGCTCCTGCTGTGCGCCCTTCGAGCAGCCGGTGGCTGTTGCCAAAAGGGCGCTGGCAAACGGGATAAATACGACTTTCGCGAGGCTACGGGTCAACACGGGCCCTAGCCTCCCTTGGGCCTAGCATCAGGTCAAGCCCAATTCCCATCGACGCCTGACCTTTGCAACTCGGACCGATTCCCAGCCACCGAGGACTTTGTTTTTTGCGGCACTCGCACGCCGATTGATCTCTCGAGGTCAGCGTGCAGAGTGCAGCGCGCAGGGTCGGCTGGGCACGTGGTGGGTGGTGGGTGGTGCGTGGTGCGGGGGGTGGCGCTGCGGCAAACTTGAACCAAAGGGCCGCCGTCGTGGTAACTTCAGGGTTCCATGAAGTCATTGCTCGGATTCGCGGGGGCCCTGGTGGTGCTGGCCGTTGGCTGCAAGAGAGACGTCCCGCATTCCGGCGCGCCCAAGCCGATCACGAGCGATGCAGGCGCGGCCATGCGGGCATCCTCTCTGACTACCTTCGCCGATGCGGCAACTGCGCTGGACGCGGTCGATGTCGAGCTCCGGTCGCTCACCCGCCGTTGGAACGATGCTCTTGCTCGGCGCGATGCGGCGGCGCTCGAAGCCGTTTACGGCGCGCGTATTCGCCTCTACGGCGCGATGGTCGATCGCAAGACCGCAGTCAAAATGAAAGCAGCGGCGCTCACCGATGATTACACTCAGTCGATCGGTTCGGTCGCGCTTAGCACGCGCGACCCGGCGTACCCGCGAGCTCTCTTCGATAAGACCTGGAAGAAAAAGGGAAAGGAACTGAGGGTCCGTGGATCGCTCGGCTTTGCGAAAGAGGACGGTCGCTGGGTCGTGACGGACGAGAGCGATGCAAAGGCTGACTCCCTCACGCTCGACGAGCACGGCGAGGACAGCTGCCTCGGCCTCGTGCACGCTGCAGTCTTATCTACGCAAGATGGCGAAACCTTTCGTCACCCGCCGTATGGAACGCTCTTCGTTTGCGGGCCACCAGAGTGCGAAACCTTCCAGATTGCAGGCTACGTCATCGACAAGACCGGGATGCAGCGCTTGTCAAGCTTCGACGTCGATCCGAAGACGGGCATAGTCTCCCACATCTCTCCGATCGAGGCGGATGCCGCGATCGTGTCGCGGATGAAGGCCGCGTGTGCGAAATAGAGCCGCCTGCGCTTGACAATCGATAAGTGATTACTTATGCGTTGCGGATGCAGAGCGCAGTGGCGACCGAAAACAAGATCTTCCTGGCGCTGGCGGACCCTAGCCGGCGGGCGATTTTCGAGTCGCTCACGCGCGGCGAAGCAGCGGTGAAGGAGCTTACTGCGCGCTTCGCCATTTCGCAGCCGGCGGTCTCGCAGCATCTCGCCGCTTTGAAAGACGCCGGCCTTGTGAACGCTCGGCGCGAGGGACGCTGCGCCTACTACCGGGTCGAGCCACGCGGGATGAAGCCGCTCATCGACTGGATCGCGCACTACCGCGCCTTCTGGACGGAGCACTTCGATCGCCTTGAACGACTGCTGGAGAAAATGGACGAATGACTCTCACCGAAAAGACCGCACAATCGCAAACCGAATCCATTTCGTTCGAATTCGATTTGCATCATTTGCCAGAGAAGGTGTGGCGCGCGCTCACGGACCCCGTGCTGCTCACAGAGTGGCTTCTGCCAGTAATCGATCTCAAACTCGAGCCGGGTGCCGCGTTCACGTTCAAGGCGCAGCCGCAGCCCGGCTGGGACGGCGTCGTGAATTGCCGGTTCCTCGAGATCGAAGCGCATAGGAAACTCAGTTGGACGTGGGTCGTCGGCGATATCGACACCGTCGTGACGTTCACGCTGACGCCCACGGCGTCGGGCACGCGCCTGTCCCTCGTGCAGTCCGGATTCAAACCGCACCAGAAGCAGAACTTCGGCGGCGCGCGCTACGGCTGGAAGATGATGGGCGGCAAGCTCGTCGAGCTGCTCGCGACGATGCCTTGAGCCGGTCGCGGGAACTTGAACGCCCTTATCCGAGCCGTTGTGACCAAAAACTCCCAGTGTGACCAAGAACAAGGGGCGAGCGTTTGAAAGGTAGAAAACATGAAGAGCCAAAAGAAGGAACCAGTCAAACCAGCCTCCAAACTAATCGACGAAAGGATTGCCGAGTTAGGTGACTGGCGAGGCGATACACTCGCAAGGATGCGCGACCTCATCAAGAAGGCCGACCCTGATGTCGTGGAAGAGTGGAAGTGGAGGGGCACTCCGACCTTTTACCATGACGGGGGCATCTGCACGGGCGAGTCATACAAGTCGATAGTGAAACTGACCTTCTTCAGGGGCGCGGCCTTGAAAGATCCCGCGAAGCTCTTCAACTCGAGCCTCGACGGGAACGTAAGGCGCGCCATCGACATTCACGAGGGTGAGAAGATTGACGCGAATGCCTTCAAGGCGCTCATCCGCGCGGCAGTCGCTCTCAATACTTCGGGCGCAAAGAAGCCCACGAAACGATAGGCGTGCATTCAATAGACCATTTTGTCGTTACGGCACGCGCACGCCCGTGTGGATTGGCTGTTCTCATTTTCGTATCTCATTTCATTCACATTGAATGTCGGCGGGCCACGGTGAGAACGAGTGGCCACATATTTCTCACATGCAGTCGGCCACTCGTTTGCTAAGTCGGTGCGATTGCCAATCGCCTGTTTGGGCTGGCCACGGTTATTTTTTGCCAAGAAACGGCCATCGCGCCTGATCATTACCGCGTCGCTCGGGCATACAGAATCGCACATCTCGGATGGCAGCGTGATGCGCCACCACGAGTTTGCGGGCCTTGGACCGAGGATGAGGGCAATGAACAGAACACTAGCATCAATCACCGGCGTTTCAGCCGCGTTTATCGTCGCAGCCTGCAGTGGCAACTCGCCTTCCTCAGGTTCGGACAACCAAGGGGGTGCCGGGGGCGGTGGTGGTGCTCTGACGGGTGGAGCAGGCACCATTGGTGGTGGAACCACGGGCAGCCCCACCGGCGGAACCCATGCAGGCACAACGCCAACAGGTGGTAGCAACGCGAGCCCAACGGGCGGGGCCAACGCGAACCCCACCGGAGGTAGCAACGCTGGCCCCACCGGCGGGAATGCTGCCACCGGTGGCGCTAATGCAAACCCCACCGGAGGTAACAACGGCGGCCCCACTGGCGGCAACAATGCGGGCACAACCGGAGGAACTCTGGGCACCGGAGGTATCAACGCTGGCAGCGGCGGCATCAGTCCCAACACCGGCGGCAAAACGGGTAACGGCGGGACTAGCTCGGGCAATACCGGCGGAAGCTCCCCAACGAGCACCGGTGGGAAATCCAGCACCGGCGGGACAGGGGCTGGCACCACCGGCGGGAATGGCGCGGGCGGCGCGGCCACGGGTGGTTCAACCGGAACCACGACTGGCTGCGTAGTGCAACTCGATAGCACTCACCAGACGATTGAGGGGTTCGGCATCAACGATACTTGGGGCTCGCAGTTTTCGACCACACAGGCAGACCAGCTCTTCACCACAACGAGCGGGATCGGTCTATCCATTCTCCGCGTCGGGATGGCCGCCAACATGAACGCGTCCTTCTATAACAGCTTCGAGTCGAACAACATCTCGGCAGCGAAGAGCCGCGGCGCAAAAATCATTGGTTCAGTGTGGAGTCCGCCCAAGGAATGTAAAGACAACAACAACACGCAGAAGGGTGGGCACCTGCTCTCCACCTGCTACGGGACTTGGTCGGATGCGATAGCCAGTTTCGCGTCGAAGAACAGTCTCTACGCCATGTCGGCGGGCAACGAGCCTGATTATGCCTCGTGTGCCACCGCCAAGGGCCCGCCGTGCAACGACGCCGAATACGATACCACGCTATTCACCGCCAAAGAGATGGTGGCGTTCGTCAATGTGCTAGGACCGAAGCTCCACGCTTTGACCCCGCCGGTCAAGCTCATCACGCCCGAAGCATCGGAATGGCTCCACACTTGGAGCAACCTTTCGGTATCCAACTCGACCGTTGCCGGCAAACCCAATAGCTCGGACCCTCTCGGCTGTGGATGCTTCCAGACAACCTCCACGGGAGCCATCACCGGCACCTGTGCCAGTAAATGCACAACGGGTGAAGGATACGACTACGGCCACTGGCTGGCCAAGGATGCGACTGCGTGGAGCTATGTCGACATTCTCGGCGTGCACCAATACGACAGCCAGGTCGCGGAGCCGTGGCCGGCCGATGTCAACGGTGGAAAACCGGACAAATCGATATGGCAGACAGAGATGTCCGGCGTGATGTATTGGCCCGAAGCTGGACCAAGCACCACCATCGAAAATGGCGTCGCGGTGGCTGGATGGCTTCACAGTGCGCTCGTGGTCGGCGATGCCAATGCCTGGACTTGGTGGTGGTACAGCGGCTCAAGCACCAACGAGGGTTTGTATAACGGCTCGACTGATACCAAGCGCCACTATACGTATGGCAACTACTCCAAATTCGTACGGCCAGGCTACGTGCGGGTGGACATTACGGGTAATTCCAACACGAATCTCCTGCTCTCAGCCTACAAGGGAACGGACGGCACCGTCGTCGTCGTGGCCATCAACAAGGGCACCGCAGCGGCCACTGTACCTATCGCCATCGCCGGCGGAACAGCGCCAACGTCGTGTACGCCAAACGTGACGTCGGCAAGTGCCAACCTAGCCGCTGGGACAGCGGTCTCCGTGAGCGGCGGTAGCTTCTCGGCTTCACTTGCCGGCACGACCGTCACCACGTTCGTCTGCAAGTAGTCTCGGCGCAACCTGGTCTAAGCTGCAATGGCCACGGGATCCGAATGGGTTCTGTGGCTGTTGTGATTCTGGTCACTTGGCGATGCCGCCTAAGTGCTGCCGGTGTTCCCGGCAGAATCTCGTTGTCGGACCACATTAGGGGGCAGCGGTCAAACACCACCCCAAGTGGCAAAGACGGTGAGCACATTTGAAGAGCCAACCCAATGTCCTGTTACTGACACAGGTAAAGGGGGTAGATGCCATCCTTGGTGCAAGCAAGTGGCGGCTGGCACGCGCTTGCCAGGGGATCGCAGACCTCGTTATATGTGGCATCACCGTCTGGAGGCTGGGAAGCGTAGCACTTGGCCTCGTTCAACGCGCGCGAGGTGAGGAACACACATACCTGCCCAGGACAATCATTGGGCCCGTCACAGAAGATGGCGGCGCCGCCCGTTCCTGCTGTGCCGCAGCCTCCGCTTGGATCGTACTCAAGGCATCCATCTGCCGCCAGACATCGCGAGGAGTTGGTGCAAGAGACATATCCTGGAAGCCCGATCGTCCCATCGTTCCGACATTCTCCGTTGATACATCCCTGGGGACAGTCTTCTGGTACTGGCGTACCGCCCCCTGAGGCAACGCACGTTCTCTTCTGGGTGACGAGACCGCAGATGGAAACCCCGGGTTTGAAGCTAGCATCGGAATCGTCACAGTCGTCGGAATTGCTTACATAGCCAGACGTTCCGGCACAAACCTGGGCAGACTGCGAGGGATTGCCGTAGCCGTCGAGGTCAAAGTCCCGGTACTGAGTGGTGGGGCCAGTGTATCCGGTACAAGGGCCCCACCCTGCCAATTTGCAGGACCATGCAACCACTTAGAGGCTGGTATTTGCAGGATGATGCAGCCAGTCGATTTGCAGGATGATGCAGCCACGCACAGGGTGACAGAGAAAGTCGGGCGCGGCCAAGAGATCCAAAGTCCTTCCGCGCGGATAGCGCCCATGAGGTGACATAACATCCCAACCGCGACAAGTTCTCTC
>PMCK01000174.1 GCA_003154095.1 Myxococcales bacterium
GGCGGGAAGGAGGTGGTTGCGTCGAGATAACTCGGGCTCCGTTCGCGTAGGCGCGATTGCCCGTTTCGCCCAGTCTTCGGCGCCATCGCCTTTTGCTGTGAACAGCCTGTTCGTGACGTTACTGTCTATTGGCGCTATCGTGTGCGTGTCAACTATTCATGCCAACGATTAGTAGGTTCTTCGGAATTGTAATTCGCATGTACTTTGACGATCACTCTCCACCGCATTTTCACGCGTTCTACGCCGAGCAAGAGGCGGAGATCGGAATCGACTCGTTAGGCTTGCTTGCGGGTCGACTCCCTCCCCGTGCTTTCGCAATGGCCGTCGAGTGGGCGGCGCAACATCAGGATGAACTCAGACACAACTGGGAACTCTTGCACACTTCGCAATTGCCCGTTCCGATCGCCCCCTTGGAGTAATTGACGATGATTCCCCATGTTACCGCCGCCGAGTTCGTTCAAGGCTACCAAATACGATTGTCATTTTCGGATGGTGTTACGGGAATCGTCGACTTCAAGGATCGCATCGTGGGGAGAGGCGGCGTATTTGCGGAGCTCGAAGATCCAGTGTGTTTTGCAAAGTTCTCCATTGATACTGAAGCGGGCACTCTTTGCTGGCCCAACGGTGTCGATTTCTGCCCCACTATGTTGCATGCGATAGCGACGGGACATGGGTCGGTTGCCGCGTGAGCGCATGTGCGAGATCAGCCGTTGCCTTGGCTGAGTAGACATCTAAATCTTCAAGTGCTATCCCTCGCGATGCGATGCGCTTGACTCCGAAACAGAAACGTCAACAGCGACGGTTCGTCAACGATTGCGAGCCGAACCTCCGGGATTCCGAGGAGGTGGTCGAGTGCGGAGGGGAACTCTATTGGGCCGTGGATTTTACTAGCGCCGGTTTCCCGCTTGGGTTGAGGGTGTCGGAGATGGAAGCGATGCAAGAACACGAAGCACGTGAAGGCTCTGCGGGGTGGATATTGGCCAAGGACGCCCTCCGGCAGATCTTCGGGCCTGAAGCGGACATCGGTCGCGTCACGAAAATCGGTGAAGGGCTGTCGCACGAGAGCTTCGCCGCACAAGTCAGATTGTTCCCCGACAAACAAGGCACCTCGGGTGCCTACACAGTGGAGTTGCCGTCGCTACGGGCAGAGGGAGAGCAACAGGCGAGGAGCGACCTCGCGTCACTTCTCGAACGTGTGTCGACTCAAACCGACGCGATTCGAGTGCCGGCCATGGTTGCCCAGGTCCAAACGGTCCGGGGCATTGCAATCGTGCGACCATATTTCGATGGGATCCCAATGGACCTTCGCGCAGGACGCCAACCAGGCGTGAAACCGCATGAGGTTGTCGGAAAGGTGGCCGCGATCATTCACGCCGTGAACGTCGCGGGGCTCGGGCTACCAGGGCATTCAACACGTCGCGCACATGCACAAGCCGAGATTACCACGGCCTTTGGTTTGCCGGCGCTCAGCGAAGCGGAAGACTGGGCTCGCCGGCATTTGCCGGCAGATGAACCGTCCAGGCTCGTCCATGGTGATCTACTTGGGCAGAATATCCTACTGCACCCAACGCAACCACCAACTGTCCTGGACTGGGAGTACGCCGGCCTTGGCGATCCGGCGTATGAGCTGGCCGTTGTCACCCGTGGCAAACAGAAACCCTTCGAAATGCCGCAAGGCTTTCAACGACTTTTGGAGGCCTACTCAGCGGCTGGCGGCACGGTGATCTCGCCTTCCGATATTCGACTCTATGAGCTATGCCTCGTGGCTCGATGGTACAAGGAAGCATTACGACAGCACGGGCCAGTTGGTGCTAGCCATGTTTTGGGCAATCTCAGCAACGTCCTCAGACGCGCCGTTCAGTCGAGCCGACGGTAAGAGCACGTCGATCTTCCAGAACGGCTCGTGATCTGGCCAGCCCACGCCTGTCGTGAGCTCGGGCAACGCAGCTCCTTCGGCAGGAAAGGGCGTGCTCTCGCGAAACGCGCCGACCGCTTGCCGCACGAGCGCCCGCGACGACACATTGCCAACGAACGCCACGAAGTTGCCGCGCTCCGGGTAGAACGCGTTCATCGGAAACGGATAGCGCTGACTTCCTAGCTCATCCGAGTACGAGCCGAGTGTCTCGAGACTGAGCATGGCAACTACGCGCTCGGCACGCGTGGCAAGCGCCGTCGCATACACCTGGCTGCCCATTCGCGACGTCCAAAAGTACGGCGTACGAGAACCCAACGAACTCGGCTTCGTAAATCGGCTCCAGCACCATCCGCACTGCCTGTTGGACGATTTTGTCTTCCAGTGCAGGGGCTTCGGCGCTGGGGCGAGTTGGGTGTGAACCCACGCGTTCCGCGATTAGCGTTTATGCAAGCATTTGTTACGAATTGTTTCAGGGGCTCCAGAATTGGCGCTGAATGCCGCTCTCCCTTGTTGCGAACCAGAATGGGTCGCCGAACAAGGAGTGAACCGTGAATCTTGGCACTATTTCGTCAAACCTAACATCCGGTCTGATTCCCAGCACTGGCAGGGGCGCAACTGTCGGTCAAACGAACACAACTCAAAACGCTTCCATGCCCGGAACCGACCGGGCGGGCATGTCCAGGATGGGGGAGATAATGAAGCAACTGGATGGGCTCCAGTCGTCCGACCCCGAGAAATTCAAGGAAGTGACCGCGAAAATCGGGGACCAACTCAAAGAGCTCGCCAAGAGCCAGTCCGGCGATTCTGCGCAGAAGCTTACTGAGCTTGCCAGCAAATTCACTGAGGCGTCAACGAGCGGCAGTATGTCAGCATTGAAGCCATCAGGGCCTCCGCCAAACGGTGGGCCTCCTCCTCAACGGGCGGCGGCATACGCGCAGCAACAATCCAGCGGCGCGAACATTGGCGCCCAAATCGACCAAATCATTTCCAACGCCATCACTGGCTCGTCAACCTGACCGTGTGCCTGACTAGCGGACTGATGACGCTGAATCCGTGAGCCACGCACTCGGACACGGGATAGCGAGGGTGCTTAGCGGGTGACAGTGTAAGTGGCGTTTGTCGCAAGCGTCGAACAGCATTGACAATGCCGGCATGGCTGATTCGAACTCGGTCCCAATTACCATGTCGACATTGCCACATGCAAACAGTTCGTGCCGAACTCGCAGCATGTCGAGTCCTTCGTCTTTCAGGCTTGGAAGTTTGACTATCGGCTACCAGACGATAGCCAGTTGGAACCCAATTGATCACTTCTCCTCAATTGGGTTTTCGACTGAGGGCCGAGTTTTCATCTCCGGTATGTCCGTGCCATCGCATTGGCGAGACTTGTAATAAATGGGCTTTTCTTCGGCTCCCACGCGTGTAGTTCCAACGAAGATGCCCTCATCAGAAGGTGCCGTTCCATTGCAGCTATAGTCGTCCGCAAGCTGGAAGTCATCGCACCGAGTCACCTCAAGGATGTAGTCTGTCTTGTGTTGCCCCACCTCAAATGCTGGTGTTGTTGATGGGTTGGATATTCCCATCAGTGTGCAGCCAGGAGCTACTGGTGCTCCTCTTGTGGCAGCTCCACAAGCCAGTGTCGCCAGTAAACTCGGGATCACGCAGATCAACTTGGTCATCGTCTCGGCGTGGATGAAGCAAGAAGTGTGCAACATCTAGCCGCTACTTGACCAGGCGCCCGTCCGCACCTGACGCTTCATTCGGATCAGGGGCTTCTGGGATGCAACTGACACTCAGTGTAAATGTTGCTTTCGGCGGCGTTCCGGGAACAAACGACATCGGCTCGAGTTTGACGTCATAGCCATCTGCAACGAGAAGAAGCCTCATGGCTTCCAACCTTCGATGTAAGATAACCTCGCGTTCATTCCGAAACTTGGGTGGGGTTGGCATCTACTCAGGCTTGGTCTCTGAGCGGTCGTCGGTCAAGAAGCAAGAGACCTGAAACGTACGTGGACACAATTCGTAACAATGTCGCCTTTCGAATCTAAACGATAGTGGCTCCTCCTTTGTTACGAAATATTTCGGGTGGTCTGACTGACACCTGCCTCCATACCCGCGTGCCAGAAGATGTGTATTGGCACGAAGTCCGCCGGTACGCCTTGCGCCTATGCACTGGAATGCGCCGCGCCTCCAGACGGCTTGGCAGGCTGCTTTTCGCTCAATGGCGCGGCAGTCTGCATGGCTTACGGTCGGGTGAAGCTCGGCGAAGTGTGCGACTCCACCTGTTGGGGGCCATCGGATACCTTGCCAATCCATGGGAGCGAATTTCGCGCAACCTGTGTGAAGTCCGCGGCTCTTTATGTCTCCGGAGCTGCCCCTCCCAATTCCGTGACTTTTTCCGCATGCAGGGTCGAAGATGGGCTTTACTGCGGCCAGACTGGCACATGCGAACCAACTCTGACGAACGGCAAAGTTGGTCCGGCAAAGGAATCTCGACGTTGGTCAGTAAGACATCGAAGGTCCGGGCCTCGCGGAGTAGCACGCTGAGCTGCTCGCCGGTGCAACGACGCGGCTTTTCTTGCCGGCCCGCGAAGTAGAGCACAGCCTCCTCGTCACGTGTGGCGTGTGAGACGAAGCGGTCAAGGTCGCCGGGCGTCCACAGCGCAGTCAACGAGATGCGCTTGGGCTTGACCCATGGGACCTCGCACGGATCGAGCGGCGTCGAAACGAGCGTGTCGGTGGGCTCGTAGTCGATCTCGAAGTCGGCGAGGCGGCGCTCTGTCGCGCACGCGCAACAGCGGCCGGACACGCCCACGCTGCGCACGACCCTTGTGCCATCTCGGAAGGAGTAGTCGAGCACGACCTCGAACGCCTTGCCACCACACCGGCACTTGGCCTCGCGTGGGCGCCGCTCCTGAATGACGTCGAGCCAGTAATCGCGGCTGTCGAGGAGCAGCGAGTGGTCGCCAGCCTCGCAGTTTGGTGAATCAGCTCCATCAGGGGGCGCAGCAGCGAAAGCCGATGACGTTGCCCACGAGGGAGCGGGTGCTGCTGACGCCCTCGGCACAAGTGAGGCCGATGTACTCGGCGAATGCTCCACCGCGGATGTGGCAGAGGGCCGATTGACCGCTACCGTTACAGCTGTCCTCCCATTCCCAAACATTGCCACTGAGGTCATAGGCCCCTGCAAAGCCCGTTGCTGATGTCACGCAGTTCGCCAAGGAGCCAACTGCCACTGTCTGGCCTGCACCGTAGTCAGGGCCGTCACAGTACGTCGATTGGTACGTATTGCCGTAGGGTAGGGTGTCTGCTCCTGCCGAGCTACAGGCTCGGTACCACTGGCTTATAGTTGCGTCAGCGTAGCCCGAAGCATAGTCAACCGCCCCCCCTCCGATGGCTCCGCATAGCCGCTTGCCAACTCCCTTGCAATACGCGTAGGCGTCGCACCAATCTACGTCTGCGACTGGATGATGACCGGCGTCGGTGCCCGTATACAGCGTGCCAGCGCTTTCCCGCTCTGCATAGCTCGTAACATACCCGCA
>PMCK01000100.1 GCA_003154095.1 Myxococcales bacterium
GACTTGGCAATAATGGGAAATTCGTCAATCTCGATACCCAGGCCGTGCCCAATGAAAGCGGCCTGGGAACCCTTGTAGCCCATGAAATGATCGGAGTGGCCGAGCTCCTCGGCAAGTGCTCGACAAGTTTCGTAAACGTCAGCCCACACGACGCCAGGGGCGACGGTCTTCTTCATGAGATCTTGGACGCAAAGCATGTCATGATAGCCGCGCGTGAGCAGTTCCGGCAGCTCGCCGATCGACAGGACGCGAGTCTGATCGACAAGATAACCGCTGGCGCTACTGCCCGTGTCGATGATGACGGGTTCGTGCTCGGCAATCCGGCGCCAACTTGCGCCCTGACCAAAGCTCGGGTGCGGCCCAACGCCGCCGAGTGGCGTGTCCAAGTACGCTGGCACCGCGGAATCAGGCCCCGAGAAGACGTGGGCGAATAGCATCTCGCCGTTGAAACTCCGCATGCGAATGATCCCGGGATGACCGTCGAGGCGCGCCGTGTGTTCGAGCTCCGCGGCCAACTCGATATCGGTCATTCCTATTCGCAATACCTCTCGAGCGCGGCGATACACGCGATCCGCCTGAATCGCTGCGGTTTTCATCAGCTCGACTTCGTAGTTCGACTTTATCATGCGCAGCCGCTTTATGATGGGGCTGATGTCTCGATATTCGGCTGGGTCGAAGGTCTTTCGATAGCGCTCGAAAACTGCCACCGGCAGGACGTCGAATTCGAAACCGACTCGTTTGGGCAACTCGAGGTTAAATTTGGCTAAGCCCGCTGGCAGATCGCGCAGCGAGCTGAACCCCTCGATTCTTTCGAGGGGCGATTCGCGGCGCGCTCTGGCAACGTCCTTGCGCACGAAATACACTGACTGGCCCTCGGCGGGAACGTAAAGTGCGCCGCTTTGGATTGTGCCAGTCAAGTAGAATAAATCGGCGTTCTGTGCGAAGACGGCGGCGTCCAAATCCGCCGCTTGCAGTTGCTTTTGAAGCTGGGAAGTTCGAAAGTCAATTTCGCTCTTGGGCGTAAGGTTCATGACCGGCAATCCTTAGCACCAACGGACTCGCAATCCCGATTTGTCTCGAACGTCGGCATGGGCGGCCGCTTCGGATGGGGTTTTTCGATCTAACCGCTGCCGCCGGTGTTGTTGCAGACGCATTGACAGCCATAATCGGGCTGGCAAATATTCTCACAACCGGGGTCGCAATCCGAGACGCTCGTGTGGCCGCCTTGACTGGCACTGCCCCCCGAATTTCCTGAGTCCGGGTGATCCGCCTGGGAATGACTGCTGCAGCCGACGATGGCGAAGGTGATGAAGAGTAAGCGGATGATCATTGGATTGAGTGACGGTACTTAGCGCACTTCGTGCAGATGTGCCATCAGTCGTATCGAGGGAGCCCCTCTCAACGCGACTGACTGCTTACATCCTGCAGCACCAACGAGGCATGCGTGCCCGGGTCCACGTTGGGGTAGACCTTGTTGACTCGACCATCTGGTGAGAGGAGGAAACTCACTCGAGTGGCTACGCCCATCTTTAGCGGCACTCCAAAGCCCTTCACCCACTGAGTGTCTTTGTCGACGATGATGGGGAATGGCAAAGAGTACTTCTGTGCAAAGCTCGCGTGGGAACCCTGGTCATCCACAGACACTCCGTAAAGTTGGATATGCGCGTCGCGGTACTTGTTCCAAACGTCTCTGAACGCACAGGCTTCCTTGGTGCAGCCTGGCGTGTCATCCTTCGGGTAGAAATAGACAACGGTGAAGTGACCGTTCGATTCACTCAAGTGATGCATCTGTCCAGATTGGTCCACGCCGGACAAATCTGGGGGTTTGGCCCCGGGGGAAAGCAGCCCTGCGGGCTGCGAATGAGCCTGACAGCCCAGCAAAGCCGCTGCAACCAAAGTGGCAATACGGTAACTCGACGATTCAACTGACATCTCGTATCAATGGTAACCGCAATACAGACTGGCAAGTGGTGGAGATACTCGACCCATCAGCAGGTAGCCCAGCTATGTGTCGGACATTCTCAGCCGTTCAGCCACTTACGGATCTGCGCGACAATTTCCTCGGGGCTCGTCTTGATATCGACGATCAGCGCTTCGTCGAGCGTTGGTTCTTCGAGCGCGGCAAATTGGCTGTCGAGCAGAATCGCTTGCATGAAATGTCCGTGACGGGAAGCCAGTCGCCCCGTGAGGACTTCCTTGGTGCCCTTTAGAAAGACGAGTCGCAAGTCGTTGGTACCCATGCTCAATAGCGCGCGATAACTTCGCTTGAGCGCGGAGCACGCTACAACCCGAGTTTCACCGGGACCGATTGCTTCGTCGATGCGCGCCTTGACTCGCTGCAACCAGGGCCAACGATCTTCGTCGCTGAGTGGTTCGCCGTGGGTCATTTTGTCGACGTTGGCTGACGGATGCAAATCGTCAGCATCGCAGAACGATGCTCTCAATGACTGAGCTAGCAACTTGCCGACAGTTGTCTTTCCCGTGCCGGACACACCCATGAGGATTATTATCATTTGCTCCCCTATTGTGCAATCTCGACGGTGGCAGCGATTGCAGAGGTAGTGACAGCGCCAGCGGCAAGCGCAAGCGTGAAACCGAGCGATGAATGTCGAAGGTGCCGCATCGTTTCATCTTCTCTGGAGGTAACTCCTTTTGCAAGTGAAGCCCAAAAACCAAAACAAAATCCACCAATAGTCGTCAATTGGCACACATTATGCGCAGGAATTGCCGGTATCCGCCCCTCAATTCGTTTGCAGAGTAAGACGGGTAGTCATAGGGAATGCATATTCAAGGTTAAGCGTTACACTGGGGCGTGCCCGGCATCGACCAAATTCTCTCAATCGTTTCGCAACAAGGGGCGGATGAGCTGCGCCTCGGAACCGACCAGGAACCTCAAGTACTCTCGCGCGGCGCTCGCAAGAAGTTCGTCATGGCCGCTACGCCGGAACCGGTGCTGCGTCATTTGTTGGGCGAACTCTTGACGGCAGAACGCGACCGGCAGTTGCAGGCGGGCAGTCGTCTTGAATTCGATTACGACGCCGGCGGTATTGGTCGGTTCGTCGTTGTTCTCGTCGCGCGGCAAGACGGGGGTCTAGACGTAACCTTCACGTCCTCAGTGGGACGTGGATCCGCCGCTCTAACCCGAGCTACTCCGGAGAGGCAAGCCGCACCCGAACAGCACATGCCACTCGGCGACGCTTCAACACGAGCCACGGGCGCAAATACTCAAGATCCCGGCCCTGCCACGCAGGGACAATCTCAACGCAATATCGATTCGGCAATCCAATATTCCAACGAGTTGAGTGACCTGGTTATGGGCGCTATCGGCTTACGCGCAAGCGATATTCACCTGGCAGACGACGAGCCGCCCTATTTGCGTGTGGATGGCCAACTCCAGCGGGTGAGCAATTCGCCGACACTTCGCGTTGATTCGCTATTCTCTATCAATAACTCACTTCGAGACAGAATTGCCAGTGCGACTTCCGTGGAGTTCAGTTTGGACTTTGGCACTCGAGAGCGGCTAAGGGTGAGCCTATATCGCACGTCTACCGGTCTGGCCGCGGCAATTCGTCTGCTCCCCAATCAAGCCCCCACACTCAAGTCACTCAACTTACCGGTTTCTTTGGAGAGCCTTGCCCAAGTACCCCAGGGATTGATACTCGTGTGCGGTGCTACGGGCTCTGGGAAATCATCGACGCTTGCGGGTCTCGCACGGCACGCCCTCGAAAGCCGATCCATTGCGCTCGTGACGTTGGAAGACCCAATCGAGTTTCAGCTCGCTTCGTCCAATCGATCAATCGTAAGACAGCGGCAACTGGGTCGCGACGTCATCGATTTTGCGAGCGGGCTTCGCGACGCACTTCGCGGCGATCCCGATGTCGTCCTGGTCGGTGAGCTGCGCGATGCCGAGACCATTCGGTTGGCGATTACTGCGGCGGAAACCGGGCATCTCGTGTTGGCCTCGCTGCACAGCGGATCGGCTTCATCCTGCGTTGAAAGGGTCATCGATGCTTATCCAGGCGAACAACGCTCGCAAATTCGCGTTCAACTGGCTGATGCGCTACGTGCCGTGGTCGTGCAGAAGTTATTGCCGAACGCGCGTGGTCAGGGGCGAGTTGCCGTGCTCGAAGTCTTGCGTGTTACTCATGCAGTAGCTAATGTAATTCGCGAAGGTAAGAGCGCCCAGTTGAGTTCACTCATTCAAGCAGGCAGCCGGGACGGCATGATCAGCTTAGAGCGATGCCTGGCGGAATGCATCCACTCGGGAACAATCACTGCCCAAGCGGCCCGGAGCGTCGCCAATGATCAGGACTCCTTATCAATGTACATTGCAAAGTGAAAAGGAACTTGGATACGCGCGCTCGAAATCTTAGGCGAGATACACGCAAAAGAGCCCCAAGACCCAACTAAGCCTGGCGAGGGCCCCGCATTGGACTAGACTCTCTCGAGTCCGAGCCGGAGTTGAACGTGTTGGGCATCGCCGCGAGAAAGCGACAAAATGTGTTCCTACCGGGCATATCGGTGCTGTACCTTTTGCTCTCGATTCCCAGTTGTGTCGTCTCATTCGATAACTGGCCGGATCGTAGGAGCACGTCCACCGGTGCCAGTACTTCGATTGGGGGTACCGAACTTGCATCGGGCGGCGTGCCCTGGAGTCAAGGTGGTGGCGTGAGTGGGACGCTGGGCGGTGGTTCGCCAGGTGGAAATGGTGCGACTGGTGGCCTGCGTGCTACGGGAGGAGCTACCGCAACGGGCGGAAGCAATTCAAGCGGAGGCACCTCCGTCCAGAGCACCGGCGAGTCCGTGGTTTGGCTCACATTCGACGGTGCGCAGGCCAATTCGACGACGTCGCCTAACGGTAGCCTTGGGATCAACGGAGTTCTCTACGCCTATTCGGACAGCTGCGCGAGCGTCAGTTTCGACCCGCAGACGCGCTGTGTCGCCGGGTACTTGTGCGACGTAGGTAGCCAATTCGAGAATTGGGGAGTTGCGATTGGGTTCGACTTCGTCAACACTGGCACTACGGGCGCGCCGCCCGACGCAAAACTCACCTGGAATCCAACTACGCATAACGCGATTGGTGTTACTTGGCACATTAGTAGCCTCATTACATCAAGGCTTCAGCTTTGGGTTTTGGACATGGACCCTAGTTGGCAGGGGTCGTGCACATCGGATACCTGTAGTATCCAGGGCCCCCCAGACGGAGCCAGTCAGATTAGTACCGATGGCAAGTTGTACTTCAATGCGATGGTGAAGGATGATTGGGGTGGCAGTGGGACTAACTACACGTACTCTCCGGCTTCCGTGTACAGTCTGCAGTTCAAGATCCCAACAGTCATCGTGGGCGCCGAGATGTTTCAGTTTTGCATCGATAAGCTGGGAATCATCCTAAATTAGGTCGGATCGCTTGCTCGCTCGACGACGATGCCGTGCTTTCTCATCAGGCGATACAGGGCATAGCGGCTCGAGAGACCCAGCGCTTCGGCAGTGCGAGCGACGTGATTTGCGTTGCGGTTGAGGGCGTCGATAATATCCTGTGCCGAAGGCTCCGCGCTACTGCTCGGTGTGTTGACATTCGCTCGGGCGCTCGCCTGCGATTCGAAATCCTCCCGCAGACCGCGACTGAGCATGACGAAGTTGCGCGGACTATCCGCAATTGCCTTCCACAAGAGGCCGTCGAGTTCGCGGATGTTGAAAGTGAACCCGTGGCGTATCAGGCGTTCAATTAGATCGGGGTCCACCCGGGGCTGCAGACCGTCCGGGCTCTCGACGAAAAACCGATCGCGCAGCTGGGGCGAGGCATTCGAGGCTCGAAGCAGCAGGTGGCGCACCAGTAGTGGTATGTCAAGGACGCGATCCACGAGGGCTGGCAACTGCACTTGTAGTGTCAGTCGCCCGAGGATGTCGATCCGCAGGTCCGTTGGATCGCGATTCGTTGCTGCGACAAGCCGGAAGTTACTCTGCCGGACCTGTGCGTCGCCCAGCCTCTGATATTCACCACCTCGGTCCAAAACACGCAGCAAGTGCGCCTGCATCTCGGAGGGCAATTCCGCCATTTCGTCTAGAAACAGGGTCGAGCCGTCCGCTTCTCCAATGATTCCAGTTCGCGCGGGCATACCTGCGTTTGGATAGTTGGCAGCATTGCCGAACAGCTCCGCATCGATGAGTGTCGCCGGAAATGTGGCGGCGTTGCGCGCCACGAGCACATTCTTCGAGCGACGCGATAGCTGATGTAGTGCCCGGGCCGCTAGCTCTTTGCCCGAGCCACTCTCGCCCAGGAGCAGGACGTGTTGATCCGACTCTGCGGCAAACGCCAGTTGATCGCGCAGTTCCCAGATCGCGCGGTGCTCCCCAACGATTCCGTGAGTGTCCGCCATACCAAAAGCCGACGCTTGCCGCACATCGAAGTAGCGCAGGCGTGGCAAGGGCGATTGACGGGAACTGTAGAGCACTAGCTGATCCCGAATCGTCACTAGCTGCCCATCTCTGACAATTGCCTCGGATTGCGCAGTGCCATCTACTAGCATCGCGGCGCGACCGCAGTTTTTGATCGACACGCCGTCCGCGCTTGACAGCACCAAACATTGCCGCCGAGAGAGGCCTTCGCCCTTTAAGGCCGACGTTGAAATGAGTCGTCCGGGTCGCTGTCGCACGAATTTCAGTCGTTCGTCCGGATCGGTGAGGGTGGCCTCGCCGCGGCCGAGCACGCGTTCACCGAGCCGCGAGTCGATGAACGCAGTTTCCCCGATCCTTTCTGGTTCCGCCGCGGACCAGACGATTGTCAGACACCAACGAGGGGCCTCCGAATCCGCCTCATCACGACTTAGCCAGTCCGGACTGGCGTTACAGGTGGTTACCCATTCCGACATATTGCGCTCGTGCGATTACTCGCGAATGCTCATGGGGTCCACTCGAGGTGTAGCAGGGCTCCCGTGTGATGCTGCCTTCGAGCGTGTCGGCCCGCTTGGAGGCTTACGATTGGCCGCAATCGTCGAGTCTGCGGGCGAAGGTACCTGCGCCGACTGACTGGTGAGCGCCGAAGTCGGCTGTGAGCCAGGGGCCTTCATCAGGTTCTCATTTGAAGGTATCTCTGGCGGTGATGCCGCGCCCGCGCGTGCGGAGCTTTGGGAGACAACAACGGCCGAGGGAGTCTCTGCAGGCCGGCGCGAACCATACAGCCACAAGCTGGATATTACGCCGACGAGTAGTGCTAGCAACGCCAGCGAGATGGGTAACATTCGACGGCGAGTTCTTGGGCTTGATGCCGTGACGACACTCCCCTCCAGTGTTCGTCCCACGCTCGGCTCGTCGCGCTTCAACGCACTCGCCGACTCATGCGTGTCTTGTAATTCTTCGCGATTGATACGCCCGGAAAGCTGCAGAACGCGCGCCAGGGTCGAGTGATCGGCGGGCAGAGCGTACGGTTTAAGCGCGAGCGCGAGATCCGCTACGTCTTGAAAGCGCTCCGCGGGATCCTTCTGCAGACAGCGCGCGACGACGGCCGAAAGGTCTGGCGAAATCCCGGGGCACACCGTGTCGAGTGTCGGGCAAGCGTCCCTTGTAACTTGCGCGCACAGTTCGCTCAAGCTCTGTCCGTTCCACACGGGCCGCCCTGCGAGCAGCTCGAAGAGGAGCGTACCGAGGGACCAAATGTCCGTTCGATGATCGACGTCGCGAGCGGAGCGCATCTGCTCGGGTGACATATAGATGGGGGAACCGACCAGGCTACGGCTATCTGTCAAGCCGAAATTCTTGGCATCGCTCGGGTCGAGGAACTTCGATATCCCAAAATCCAAGACCTTGATACACGGTTCTCCGTAGGTATCGCGAGTGAGAAACAAGTTTGCTGGCTTTAGATCGCGGTGCACGATCCCGGCGCGGTGAGCCTCTGCCAGCGCTTCACACGTTTCTAGAACGTACTTGACCGCCTGCCCAATTGGACGTGGGCCTTCTGCCAGCAGCACGTCATGTAAGTTTCTTCCTTCGAGAAGCTCCATAACGAGAAATGGTGCGTTCGATTCGAGGCGCCCCACGTCCAGCAGCTTGGCCACATGTGGATTTTGCAGGCGGGCCGTGGCGCGGGCTTCTACGAGGATCCGAGCCACGACGGTTTCGCTGTCGAAGCTTTCCGGTCGTAGCAGTTTGATGGCTACGCGGCGATCCAACTCGAGCTGGGTTGCCGCATAGACGATTCCCATGCCACCCGTGCCGATTAGCCGATCTAGCCGGTACTTGTTGACCAGCACGTCGCCTTCTCGGAACGGGTTCTCGGAATCCATCAGAGCGGTATTAGCCCATGACCCAACGCGACGGTAGCGTTCGCGCACGTGCGCCGGGAGGTGCGCCCGTCCCTGCGGCTCGGAAAAGCCGGCAAAATGCCTGAGTCCCGCCTGGCACGCCCGATGCTCAGTCGGCCGGGATATGATAGGTTCACAGGTGCCCGATGCCCCGAATACGTCACTACCTGTCTGGTGCATTTGCGACCCTTGGCTGTGTGTTGCTGGTGGCGACGGCCGCAGCCCAAGAGGCCAAAATGAAGGCTGAGGCATTGTTCAGGGAAGGTCGCGAGGCCCTCGCCAAGGGCGACTATTCCGAGGCCTGTGAAATGTTCAGTCGTAGTAACGAACTCGACTCTGCTCCGGGCACTCAGCTCAACCTGGGTGAGTGTGAGGCGCTGCGCGGTCGCGTAGCCACCGCATATTTTCTGTTTCGCACCGTGGAACAACAACTAGACCCAAGCGACATACGCTCCCCGATTGCGAAGAGCAAACGCGAAGCAGTCGAGTTGCGTTTACCGAGGCTAGTGATCAAATTGCCAGACAATGCGCCGCCCGATTCGCGCATTTTCATGGGCGGCCGAATCTTCACTCCCGGAGAATTACGTGAGCCGCTGATCGTTGATCCGGGAATAGTGGAGATCACCGTCACGGCGTCAGGTCACAATAACAATACGATGCGAGTGATGCTCGAGGAAGCCAAGATCACGAGTGTCGTCATAGCGCCGTTGCCCGCGCCACTCGCGACAACGTCGCCCACTCTTCCCCAGAGCCCAAGCACCAACCAGCCACCGGTGCAACAAACTCAGGTATACGCGGTTGCAGCAGCGTCCCCCCGTCGTCCGACCAGCAAAGCTGGTACCGCATTCTTAGGTGTTGGCATTGGCGGCTGCCTTTTGGGCGGCGTCGCTGGCATTTTGACGCTGAGCGCCAAGAGCACCAACAATGCCCATTGTGACGCGACCACGCACAGTTGCGACTCCACAGGACGTGACGCCGCAAGTCGTGGACAGGTATTGGGTGCGCTAACAATAGCAGGCTTTGGCATTGGCGCGGTCGGCATTGGTCTCGGTACCTACCTGTTGGTTCGTGGCGGACCGGAATCTCGAACCGAAACCAGCCTAAGACTACAGGCGACGGGATCTGATTCAACTCTTACTTTTCAACAATCATTCTAGAAAGCATTCGGGGCCCTTCCCAGCCCGAAACCGAACATCTTAGCTTTGCTGTCGGATGCGTTGGTAACCAAGGTTATAGGTCATCCCGCGTGAACCGAGCAGTTTAGTTGTGCCGGTTGTTTGGGCTCCGGCCCAAACAACTGCACTCTCGTTTCTGCGTTAAGACGAACTTCGAATACTGCGGACGACATCGTAAGTGCGGCCGCTCACAAATCACGATCAATCGCGCGAGTCGAGCAGAGTACCTGCCACTCGATTGCTGCACATTAAGGAGATTATTTCATGAGAGCAGTCAAATCATCCTGGATCATAGCGTCAATCCTCTCGTTGGTTGCCTGCGACGGGTCCAACAACAACGAAGGCGTTAGGACCAACGGCAACGCGGGCGGGGCCGGCGGTACCACCAGCCTTTCCACCGTAATTGTATGTGTGCCCGGCACCACCCAGCAATGTGTCGGCCCAGGTTCTTGTTCTGGGGCACAGTCATGCAGCGCAACTGGCACCGGGTGGAGTGCCTGTGATTGCGGGGCGGCAGGTGGCTCGGGCGGCTCGGGCAACGGTGGTTCGACATCGAAGTCGAATACAGGGGGAGTGTCAGCCACCGGCGGCTCGACATCCACTTGTCTGTCAGGGCCTGGGCCATCGAACGCCTGTTGGTACCAACCCTGGGCCAACGGGAGCTGTACCGCGAGTCTGGTGAGTGCCTCGGTCAGCGATATCGCCGCCACCTTCGGGGATGAATCCAGCGTCTGTAATGCGGGCATCGGTCTAAGTGGTACGAATAGTACGACGCTGAATCTGTCTGCTTATTCGTACGTTAGCGTTTCGGCCCAAGCGGGCAGTGGTGCGGATTTCAACATTCAGCTCACTGACGCTTCCGGTCAATATTGCTACTGGTCGTTTACAGGCACTGGAGCCACCAAGGCTTACTTGGTCGATCTCTCGAGTCCGTCCTATTGTGGCTCCTCGACAATCGCCAAAGCACAGATTACTAACCTCGACTTTACGACTAACTATGCATATGCCGGTGATTTTACCCTGCACGTCTATAGTATTTCATTCATCTAACGCTCGGCCCCGCAGATATCCTAACGACTGGGATGACATCGCTCCCATTCTTTGGCTTCGGTTAGCGCTGAGCTTACCCAAGCCTTCGGCAAGCTTAGGTTGTTGTCGATCGACAGGACTGCCGAGCCGCTTGCGAGCTCTCGCTCCCAGGGCTGCGCTCTCGCGGGATCGGCGCGGGCCGCCTCGTACAACATTGCAAGCGCAGTGACCGCAGTCTTCTTCTCCTTGGGCCAAAACATGAAATCCGTTATCCAATAGCCCACAACGTAATTTCCAAGGCGTCGCTGCGCTTTGATATTCCCGGACCGGGCGCTAATTTCAAGGAGTGACAAGTAAAGGCTTGCTTCCTCGCGCGTAGGATGTTCGTCCCCCGTCTTGATCAAATGATCTGCCTCTTCGAAAAGGACTGATGCAACTTGTTCCGATACATCCGGTGGACAGTCGGGTATCTTCGATGGTTCCGGATAGTTCGGCGCGGGCAAGTTGGGTGGGCGAACGGCTCCTGGCGGTGCCATGGGCACGGCTCCCGGCGGCGATAAATGCGAATCCGGTGCAACCGAAGGTGGCACCAAGGTCTGCATGGGTGGCGTCAGTTGATAGCGCGGAGCCTGCTGCGCGGCATTGAGTTGCAGCCGAAATTGTGCTTGAAGCTTGGCATCGACGTCGTCGTTGTAGATATTGATGGCATCGAATTGATGCGGAGCCCCCGAGACCAGATAGCCTATCCCGACAACGTAGGCGGCGAGCCCTGCAGTCCAGAGACAAACTGCACTCGTGTGACGACCATCCCATTGCCACTGGTGCTCGTTCCTTGGCAGCACGGCTAACCCGGCGATTTGCAAGCCTAGGCCCGCGAGAAAACCGCCAAGCCCCCAATACGTATCACTCACGAAAGTGGCGGCTTCGGCTTTGGCTCGGGGATTATCCTGAACGGCATCCGCTAGCCCTCGATCGATCCCCGAATCGTAGACCACGCCGTCTCGTATGTGCACTAACGCTCCGCCGCGCATCAGCTGCCTGACGTGAGGTGACCTTGCCGGCTGATAGCGCGATGAGCAACCCAGCATCAGCGAGGCGATCAAGCCTAGCGCAGCGAAGTGGTCGAGGTTACCTAAACTTTTCATCGGGGTGCCTTCGAGTTTAGCTCGGATCGATCTGCTGCGGGCAGCGAATGCGTGGGCGGCACGTGACGACTTTTTGTTGAATTTGTTGCCGCTAGTCGTAGCGGATGCCGTCTCGGGAATCATGATGGGCCTATTCTTTGCGGCGAGTCATTGCAGTTTGTGCGAAAGTCGAGGGGTTCCCCATGCGCCGCCCAATCTTGCTCCTATTAAGTTGGATGTTCTTGACCCCAGGCTGCGGAGCCCGAACGAATCTCGACACTCTGGCGGTTGAAGTGGGCGGAACGATGGCCTTCGCGGGCGCCGCGGGTTCCGGTGCAGCTGCGACTGCGGGAACCGGAGGGTCGTCAATTGATGGAACGAAAGCGAGCGGTGGTTCCGCCGGCAGTGGGTGCACCGGAGGTTTCGAACTCATCCAAAGCAATACCGGCCTCTGTGTGGCCAAGATGGCTGCAATAATCGCCCCCAGCGGATATCCGAACTACAGCATCGATATGACGGAAGTCACCAAGGGTCAATACGATGCTTGGCTCGCTACGAATCCCGCCACGCCATCAAGCTCGGACGTCAACTGCAACTATGTTACGAGCTATGCCGAGCAGGGCACAAGTGGCGTCTATAGCGGCGTAGACGCCGATCATCACCCGGTCGTTTACGTGGATTGGTGCGATGCTTACGCGTACTGTAGAGGCATTAGCAAGCGACTGTGTGGAGCAATCGGGGGAGGGTCGAACCCATATGCCAACTACGCCGACCCAGCCACGAGTCAATGGGACCGCGCCTGCACTTCCGGAGGAACCTTTGCGTTCCCTTACGGCGATACGTACGAACCCAGTATCTGCAACGGGTTTGACTACTGGAACGATGACATATCGACGATGCAAACGGTGTCGGTTGGGTCGCTAGCGAATTGTGTGACGTTCACAGCTGGTTACGCGGGAGTCTACGACCTCAGTGGTAACGTTTGGGAGTGGGAGGACAGCTGCAGCGGTAGCGGCGTGTCGGCAACTTGCCGTGTACGCGGTGGGGCGTTCCACGATTACCTCGGTAGCTACATCCCCTGTGACCATGACAACCTTAATTTCCGCCAAAGCGTAGGCAGCAACTTTGGGTTCCGCTGCTGTTCTTCCGGCTAACCGCAGATCTTCGAATCCGGAAATTCGCAGGTGCCGCTGGTACCGCCGTCCTGATCCAGAGGGCACGCCAAAAGGGAGCGCAGCCACGGCTCAGCGAGGGACATGCACGTTGGTGTCAATTTTGTGGCCTCGCGTTTCACGGATCAAAAGGCCACCAACGACTACTGTCGCGATGCACACGAAAATTGGGTAGGCGAGGCCGGAGAATATTGCACTGCTCCCAAACGTTGACTTTGCCCATAAGGACGTCGTGACCGCCGTCGCAATGAGCGGTAGAAACCCGCCAAACCAGCCATTTCCGAGATGATAAGGTAGGGACATCGACGTGTAGCGGATCTGGGTTGGAAATAGTTCGACCAAGAAGGCAGCAATCGGACCATACACCATGCAAACGTAGACCATCTGGAGCACGAGCAGCAATACAATCATGGGATGATTTATCGCAGCTGGGTCGGCCACCTTCAGCCCTAACGGATTTGAAAAATACCTCATGCCCATATAGATTGGAACATAAGTAAGCGCTGCGAGCGCAATTCCGGTCAGCATGACCTTTTTTCGCCCGATGCGATCAGATAGCCAACCGAAAACCAAGAATAGCGGCGTCGTGATAATGAGAGCGATCGACATCATCAGATAGGCGCTCTTCCAGTCAATCTTCAGTACACTCTGCATGAAAGTCAGCGCGTAGAACTGCCCCGTGTACCAGACAACCCCCTGGCCCGCTGTCGCTCCGAATAGCGCAATTAGCACGTACTTCAAATTCAGCGGATTCGTGAAGCTTTCCTTCAAGGGATTGCGTGAGATACCACCCTCGACCTTCAGCTTCGAAAATAGTGGCGATTCTCGCATTTTGAACCGCATGTAGAGCGAGATAGCCAAAAGGACGAATGATAGGAGAAATGGGACGCGCCAGCCGAATGCCTTGAACCCGGTTTCGCCGAGGAGCACACGTGTGGTTCCAATGACGCCCATGCTCAGAAAGAACCCGATGGTTGCCGTGGTTTGAATATAGCTCGTGTAGTACCCACGCTTTGCGTCGCTAACATGCTCTGCGACGTACGTGGCCGCACCCCCGTATTCGCCACCAAGAGCCAAGCCTTGGAGCAACCGCAGCGTTACGAGCAGCGCCGTCGCACCAAGCCCGAGTGTTGCGTAGGTTGGCAGAAATCCGATAAGGGCAGTGCTAATGCCCATGGTAGCCATTGTAATTAGAAACGTGTATTTACGCCCAATTAGGTCGCCAACGTACCCAAAGACGAGGGCTCCAAGTGGCCGCACGCCGAAGCCCGCTCCGAACGTTGCTAGGCTTGCCAAGAGCTGCGCGGTTTCATTGCCCTTCGGAAAAAACAGCCCACCGAAGAACACGGCGAGGCTGCCATAAAGATAGAAATCATACCACTCAAAGAGTGTGCCTACCGAAGAAGCCAATATGACTCGGCGAAGCGTGGCTGGATCGGTAATCGTCTGACCGGTAGCGTCCGTGGAAGGCGCCGAGCCCCCGACCTGGATACGGTTGGCCTCAATGTCACCATGAATCAATCGACGGTTCATCTCACACTCCCTCCTCGGAACATGAAAAATTGGCTCTGAACGTTGACCTGCTTGACACCCGATCAATATCGAGCCGTGCCCCACAGTGGGGGCGGCGGCCCCGCGAAACGCTACCACTCACGAATGTCCCGCTACCTAATGCACTGGAGCTTGAATTGGTAGTGGCTATTTCTCGAAATTTGCAAAACTCGTTTCACGATATAACTGTGGAGTTGAGTTTTCTGAGAACTTGACGCCGAAAATGCAAGTCGAGTTGCAGTCCGCTGCAGTTACCCAATATGAACTTAAGGAGCGCAACAACGAAAGAAGGGCTTGTCTCGAATCGTAGTGCGCTACGTTGATGCCCCAACAACACCGAAAACAAAGCGAGAACGTCATGGATGATAAGCTACTGACAGTGCCAGACAACACGGCGGTGCGGGTCGCCTTGTGGCGGGCGCTGCACGTAGAAGTCGATTCGCCTCCGCACGTGTTCGAAGACGAAGTTGGCCTGAAGCTGGTGGCCCCAGTCGGCGAATGGCGCAGCCGTCCGGACATGAGCCCGTTCACTCGACCCTTCCGGGCGTCGATCGTGGCACGCGCCCGCTTCATCGAAGATCTCGTCGCGGAACAGGCTGCCCGCGGCGTCGGGCAGTACGTCATCCTCGGAGCGGGGCTAGACACGTTCGCCCAGCGTCGGCCCGAGCTTGCCAACCGTCTGCACGTGTTCGAGATCGATCGGCCTGGACCTCAAGCGTGGAAGCGCCAGCGCCTCGACGACCTCGGCCTCGGTATCCCCTCTTTCCTGCAGCTCGTACCCGTCGACTTCGAGGCAGGTGACACGTGGTGGGAGCAGCTAGCGGCGTCGGGCTTTGACTCGGGGCAGAGGGCGGTTGTGGCGTCCACCGGTGTCAGCATGTACCTGACCAAGGACGCGATCACGGCGACGCTACGCCAGGTCGCGTCGCTCGCTCCGGGCTCGACGCTCGCCATGTCGTTCATGCTTCCGATCGAGCTGGCAGACCCCGAGGTGCGTCCTGGGGTTGAGCGAGCGATAGCGGGAGCGCGAGCAAACGGCACACCCTTTGTCAGCTTCTTTACGCCGATGGAGATGCTGACACTGGCCCGCGATGCCGGCTTTAGAGAGGTCCAGCACGTATCGGCTGCTTCGCTTGCCGAACGCTACTTCGCAGGCAGGACAGATGGCCTTCGTCCACCAAATAATTCAGAGGAACTGCTAGTTGCGACTACTTAATCCGGCGCAGCCGGAACCAAACAGGACGCTTGGCTATCAGCGATCAGGAATCAGCTTTCAGCCAGAACTCAGAAAATCCTGATTGCTGACGGCTGATTGCTTATAGCTATGAAAACATCGAGAAATTTCTTGCCAAAATGGGCAAGACTAAACTCAAAGGTTAGCACCCCTGATAAACATAAGACGAACTGCTCGGTGTCGAGACGTTCAGATCTCTGAGGACGATACTGAGCTGTGGGTATGTAGTGCACCCGACTTGGAAGTCCTGCGCGCGGTACTCGATGATGAAGACCAGGTTGCCGTAGACAGCCGTGTAGGTGTCACATTCGCTGTAGCGGTTGCACTCTTCGACAACAGCGAAATCCGTACCCATGGCGGCCTTCGAGCCGACGAGTTCGCTCGAGTTTTTCTGCGCGATGGCGAGGCCATTTTGATGCGCAATGGCTGAAAGTAATGCCATAAATGCGATGTTGTTGGCCTGGGTCAAGAGCCCGTTCGAGCGACTGTAGCTATCCAGATTGTCGATCTCGACGGCGTTGAAGCCGTCGGTCTTGCATTTGGTAATCCAAGAACCAACGATTGCCGCCAGCTGCGTGCGTTTCGCGTCCGTGCTCGTATCGACGAGCATCTCACCCCAATCGGCATCAATGATCGGATTGCCGGACGAGTCCCGCAGAATCAAGGTGGGGTGCTGTGACGTCCAGAAGGACTCCTCGTCGGTTTGGATCTGAAAACCATTGACGTAACAGATGTTATAAATGCCAGCCGCCGGCGCACTATTGCGATCACGACTCACGACCTTGACACCGCTTGGCGGCGTATAGGCTCCGCCAATCTGATAGTCCCAAGACGCGTTCGCTGTCGGCAATACGATCCCTATCGTACCCCCCGAGGTTCCGCCGGTTGCATTCCCGCCGGTTGCGCTGCCGCCCGTCGCCCTTCCACCGGTTGCACTTCCGCCGGTCGCATTGCCGCCGCCCGTCGAAGCTCCGCCCGTTGCCTTGCCTCCCGTTGCGGTGCCAGCCGTCGATTTGCCGCCGGTTGCACTTCCGCCAGTCGAAGCAACGCCACCCGTCGCGCTGCCGCCCGTCGACGCTCCGCCCGCTGCTTTGCCTCCCGTTGCGCTGCCACCGGTCGCGTTGCTGCCGCCGGTCGTGACCGCTCCGCCGGTGGCTGTTCCACCGGTTGGCGCGCCGCCGACGGAAGCAAGACCGCCCGTTGCGGTGCCTCCCGTTGCGCTGCCACCGGTCGCATTGCCGCCGCCACTCGGGCCCGCTCCCGCGGCGGTTGTTCCACCGCTCGACGCTCCGCCGACGGAAGCAACGCCGCCCGTTGCGGTGCCCCCGGTTGACGCACCCCCCGCCCCACCGGATGCGGACGTGTCGCCATTGCCACCCGCAGAGCCAGAGCAAGCCGATACGACGAACGCGATGCTGCTAAGCCGTACGATGGCTGCGAGATTTCTTTCGGTCATTGGGGAACTCCTGATGAGGACGTCTGGCTTTCAGCTGTCAGCGATCAGTTGTCAGCCGGAACGCCGAAATCCCGATTGCTGAAGGCTGAAGGCTGAAGGCTGAAGGCTGATTGCCATGATAACATTGAGAAATAGTTTACCAGAATGGGTCGAGATCTCAGGGACTAAATGGGTTAACCAATGCGCTTCGCTGCTACTCGAGGGCTGCCAAGAGATTCGAGAAGTAACTCGGCAGGGTGTCCCAGGGATTCGGTAGATCGTCGTTCGTTACGTAAATGTAACCGACAGCCGAGCGCGCCTGCTGCGCCCACGTGAGATCGAAGTTGGCGGCATACGGAATCACCCCCACACCCTTCAAGGGATATCTCGAATGCCAATTGGTCAACATTGTCGTCGACGGCAGCCCCGCGCTCTCGTAGATGAACGTCACATCCAAGGCATTGATGTAGGCCGAACCCGTGTCAGTGCCAGGATTGCCAACAGTCAAGGTCATGCCGTTGGATTTCACGTAAGTCCCTAGGTCACGATAGTAGGTGTCTCCGCCAGTCGTATTCGATTCTTCGTCGAAGAAGATACCGCTGAGGGTCGGATAGAACCTGCGCCACGCGTCGATTTCAGCTTTCACAGTGGCAGCGGCACGTGCACCGTAACTCGTATACACGTAACCAATGACGACGATGCCAGCTGTCGTGAGCGCGCGAATGCCGCTCGTAAATGCGCTATCGACGGCGGTGCCGGGACCGTTATCGACGTTGGCGATGGCGATCACGGTGACACTGGGGTGCGCCAACTTGGCCGATACGATCGCTGACCAGGGAGACTCCGTCGGGTAGGAATAGAGGGGCACAATCGTGGCGCCGGCGGACTGCGCACCTGCAGCGCTCGCGCCACCAGTTGTCATGCTGCCGCCCGTTGATGCCTTACTTCCACCGGTGGCAGTCCCGCCGGTTGGACTGCCACCCGTCGCCCTGCCACCGGTTGTAGCACCGCCGCTCGCACGGCCGCCGGTTGTCGCACCGCCCCCCGAAGCGCTGCCTGCGCCGCCTGAAGCAGTGATCTCCCCATTGCTCGTTGGGGTGCCGGAACAGGCCGATACAATGAACACGATGACGCCCAACCGGACGCAAGCTCCGAAATAGCCAGCGGTCATTCGAGAACTCCTCGTTCAACGGATCTACGGCGCATCACTTCGGTTGATGAGTGGCGGCAACGTGCCCAAAGCTGGTCATCCCGGCGAAATAATTATCGCCGGCCGAGCCTCAAAGTTCCCATCCAACGCTGAAAGTTGCGTTGGCCCACAAGCCTTTGACCGTCAGAAGTGGCGAAACGCCGTCGTAATTGCCCCTCACCGGCAGCAGGCCGTAACCCTCCTCAAACGCCAACCCCAAAAATAGTCTCTTGTCCAGAGATCGACGCAAGCGGAGCGTAGCGAAGGGGCCTGCGGTAGCACCGACGAGTCGACGTCCGCTCAGATCACTGGTGGTTGCCTCTCCACGCAATGCAATTCGCCCCATGCGCAAGCCTGCCATCACGTCGACGTTGACGGCACCGAGATCCAGGGCGACCCCGCCCGCCAGCGCAAGACTCGTGAGTTGCCAAGAGACGTTTACGTCGCGCAGGCTCGTTTTGCCCCATTGACTGCGCAAATCCATCCCGAGCAAACCCATCGAACCGAGGCGTCGATCAACGCCCAGGCTCCCCCCGAAAAGACTCGTGCCGGGATCGCCCTCGCGACCCAAGCTTAGACCCAACCAGGGCAGGTATTGCGCCTTTCTTTTGGTTTTCACGGCCCAATTCACCAACTGCACCCGCACCGATGATTCGCGCGTTGGGTTCGCAAGGGTGGGCGCGTTCATCGACGTATCACGCTTCACCTGTTCGACCAACTCACTTGCCGAAATTGCGATTAGCCGGGGCCAAGCCGCTTCATCCGTGGAAGAAAGATCGACGTCGGCACTCGCGGTGACATCCAGCGCATTGGGCAGCCCACTCGCAATTTCTGCAGGCACCTCCTCGGACAAAACTGGCATGCCGTGCAATTGCACGGTGGCCTTCTGCTCATGGCAGCGCACGGTCCAGCGCATCGCCGGGGTAACCGCGATGCCCAGCGTCTTGAGTTCGATCGCCAAGAGCTCGCCCGTAACAGCTGGGCTAATCGATGAGCAATCAACGAAGTCAACCCGCGGTTCGGCCCCGAGCGCCGGGGCGGGCCCACACAGAAACCCAAGTATCACCAAGACAGTCAGCATTGCTGAGCGTGTCATGACGATCGGGTTTCCGGGCATCTGGCAGATGCGTACGAGAGTATTCGTTATTGTTCGTTTTGCCTAGAAGCGATCTCCCGATCTGGACCAGGCAGACCCAAACAGGACATTTGGCTATCTGCTGTCAGCGTTCAGCTGTCAGCCAGAACTCCGAAACCCTGATCGCTGACGTCTGAAGGCTGATTGCCATGACAACTGGGAGGTGAGCGCGTACGGTTTAAGTAAGAGTTCATTGCCGTTCCCATGGGGGGCTGACGAAATGGCAGATTGTGGGCTAGCGCGGCGCGGGTTGCCGCAAAGCCGCAAGTCATTTCAACTGACGGGCGGGGGGCACAACGGTTAGACTGTATCGGATGTCGAGTAAGCAAAAGAGTCGGCTGCGATGGCAGGCAACACGCTACGCCCAAATGTTTTCAGCAGCTTCGGGGGTGGCGTTCTTGCTGATCGCGACTGGCGCGGCATTCCAGCGAGCCAATCCCGAGCATCGTCCACTGGGTTGGCTTGCGTTTTTGGCTGGCGTGGCCGTTTGGTTGACGGCGTCCAAACCTCGCGAGGTAACCTTATTCATCGATAAGGGAGAACTTGCAGTCGGGACGAGGTACCGCTTGCGCCTGGCCGATTGTAGCGCGTCCCTTGGCCGCTACAGCTATCCATCAGCCGGCACACTCGGTACCATTCTCTGGCTTGGCAACGGACGGCACAGGCTGCGCATTGCTGGTATGAACGTGGTGTTGAACGACGAAGCGTATTCACAGGCCGATTCGACACGCCTCGACTACACGATGCAGGCCGATGCTTTTCGGGAGTTCGTGGGGGACCTTGCACGGCATGTGCCTAGCGCCAGCCTCTCAGAGCGCACAATGAGCCATGACGACACTCAGCACTTCGAGCTGGTGTCGACCTCCGTATTCGGAATACTGCTTGGAATTCCACGAACGAGGAAACTTTGGCTAACCGGCAATCAATTTCGAATCGAGAACTCGCGCCGGGGCCTGCCTGCAATCGACGTTCCGCTGCGCGAAGTAACGGTTACTTATGGGTGGTGGCAGTTCGCGACCCGCTACGGAACGTTCCAATATCCGATAATGAACGTGGAGGCTCCAGGTTTGTCCCGACTCGAAGTTGGTTCGAGCGGCGGGTGGCGAGTCGGGAACGCGCCGCTCGGAGTCAAAAGACAGTCTGCGCCCGCCCTCCGACTCGGGATGGCCGAGTGGCGAATCCTAGCGCGTCGCCTTGGCGATTCCGAATCCGTGTTTCCGCAGATCGAGCAAAACTACGGCAAGGGTTGACAAGCGGTTGCCGTTGGAATTCCCGCGGCCATGGGGTTACGAGGCCGGAAGTCTTGTAGCGTGCAGGGCGAAAGTCCATTCCGTGGCAAATCGCCACGATAAGACCCATGCGTTTTGCAAATCGCGATTAGCTGCGGGCTGTACGCTTCGGTGATTGAGTGCTCACCGCACACTTGATGGAGATTCGTCGAGCCCGGCCTCGAGGCGGTTGCGGGCAAGGAAGACCAAGACCTTTCGGCATTTTAGTCCGTATTGGTGGACATAACCTCCCGACTGCGAACGCGTAGTCTTTCACCTCGACAGTGTCGCACCGCCAACTTCGCAGGGGGGTGGTACGGAAGCTGCAGGTGCTCGCCTCGCAAACTGTATCGCGGCCATTTTTCATTCAGAGGGAGTCTTGCCATGAGTTTTCGAATCAGGTCCATCGTGTCTGCGTCCGTATTACTATTGGGGTCCTCACTATTGCCGAGCACCGCGCACGCCAAGGCGCTCGACAAGTGTGGCAGCATCTTCCTCTCGGCGTCGTCCTCCTGCGAATTCAAGCCAACCCAGGACTGCACGAGCACGTGCGCGACCACTTCCGTCGAGCAGGTCTGCGCGCAAAAGACGTTCAGCACGTGCAGCGCGAATTGCACGGCAACCGACACGACGACCTGCACGCAGACCCACAGCCAATCGTGCGCCACGGAGTGCGACACCATCGCCGCGAAGAGCTCGCACGAGGTCTGTACCAGCGAATGCTCCAACAACTGTACTCAGGGCGCCGTGTCCAAAGGTAATTTCGGCGGCGACCAAGACAAGTGCTCTAGAAACTGCGGGCACGACTGCAATTCGCGCTGTGACTCTTGCAGCACGACCGATCAGTCCACCGACTGCACCACCAAATGCATGACTGTGGTTCAAGACGAGTGCACAGAAGAGGTGACGCGAGACTGCGTGCTCAGCTGTCAGACCGACAACTACACGACTTGCCAGACCGATACGGTCAATACCTGCACCACCACCTGCCACGACAAGGGCGGCGCGATCTTCTGCGACGGGCAATTCATCGAGGCCAGCGATTTGCAGGCGTGCGCCGATCAACTCGCGACTGAATTTTCGTTCAACATCGACGTCACCGCCCACGTTGCAGTGACCGGAGACGGCACGGTGACAACTACCAATAACGACGGCTCGAAGACCACCGCCAAGTGCTCCTTCAGCCCGTCGACGAGCGGCCACAGCGGCCTGGCCTTGGGCGCGCTGGCGGTCCTCGGCATCGCCGTGAACCGTCGTCGTCGTCGCGCGTGATCGGCTGAGCTGGCTCGAGCTAGCCGCCCACGAAACCGAAACCGAGACTCCTTCGTCGTCTATTTCTAGTGATTCACAAGTTGACGCAGTCGTTCGCTTCGGCGACCTGTCGGATATTGCTTCAGATACGCTTCCACAAGCCTTTGCGCGGCTTGGTGCTGGCCGGCTTGCTCTAGAGCTTCGGCTTCGCGGGCGAGGGCGTCTTCAACCAGAGCCCCAGCCGGGGCCAGTTGACGAACTTGAGCAAATGCCCGAGCGGCCGCCGCGGGTTGCCCGAGTTGGCTCATGAATATGCGACCGAGTGTGAATGCGGCCAGCGGTGCCCGTGAATCGCTCGGATGCTCCTTAGTGATGCGCTGCAAGTAGCCGACGGCCTGCCGCGGGTGATTAGACAACCTCGCTGCGTCAGCGGCCATCATCAGATCCTCGGCGCAGCCCACGAACAACTGGGGAGCTCGATCGATGATGGCATAAGCGGCCTGGTAATCACCTTTTCGTGTTAGCTCGATGAATTGCGTGCGTTCGTTAACTGCCAGGGGTCCTCTAGCCGCGCTGGACACAGGCTCGGCCGCAGACGAAGCTGGCTCGGGCAACGGCGGGAACCATCCGGAGCCATCGACTGAAAGCTCGGTGCGCCCGTTTGGCCAAGTCACTTCGACGCGACCGCGCTCCACGCGAACTTCGGCGCGTGCATCTTGCCGCGTCACGACGAACCGCGTCCCGAGGACGCGCACGGTCACATCTCCCGCCTCGACGACGAACTGACGGGCAGGATTCGGCACGACGTCGAATCGGAAGCTGCCCGATTTTGCGACAACGACCAGCTCGGTATCAGAAGTCGTGCGCAATTCGAGCACCGCTCCCTGCGTCAATGCCGTGGCCGTCGATCCGTCGCCAAAGCGCGTTTCCGTGGCGGGCGCGTGCGGAGTCACAGCGGGCACAGGAGTCGTACGCGATGTTGGGCCGGAGCTCGGCGTATGCGCGGGCCAAAGACCAAAAAAAAGACCCAGGAGCGCCATCGACGTTGCCAGCACACTGAACGCGATCGCCCACGGGCGGGAGATCCGCTTGTGCTCGAGCCGGCGCTCGATTCGCACGAGATTGCGCGCCATGCGCTCTGCATCCCAACGCGGCGCGAGTCGAGAAGTGACGGCAGGGTCGAACTCGATCATCGGCACACCTCGCGATCGAAGCGCGCTTCTGCCGAACGGATCCGGCGCTGCACGGTGGATTTGGAACATTCGCAAAGCCGCCCAATCTCGTCGAGCGACTCACCTTCGATATGACGCAGAATCCAGATGACTCGTTCTTCGGCGGGAAACCGCGCCAGTGTTCGGTAAGCGCGCTTGACCTCGGACATCTGCTCTGGAGTGAGTGACGGATCGGCTTTTTGCCATTCCGGCACATCCTGTAACCCAAGCATTTGGCGCAAACGGCGGCGACGCAATCGACGCACGGATTTTCTCACGCAGATGCGCGCCAGCCAGCCGCGAATGGCACTCGGATCTAGCAATTGCGCTAGCCCATGGTGGGCCTCGATGAAAACCTCCTGCACGAGATCATCGACCTCGGCATCATTGCCGAGCAGACGAAAAGCCACCGTGGCGACGTACGCCGAGTGCAGACGATACACCGTCGTCAGGTCGAGCCGAGTCGCGGACTCGGGAGCTGCGCCGTGCCCGACGAGGTGCAGATGCGGGCGGCCCGCCGAAGTGGCGCGGGTGGGTTCAGTCATGGCTAGCGTCATTCACCATTGCTCGATCCCTTGGTGGCTTGGAAGACACAAAATCGGGTCAGATTCGTTTGTGGCCCAAATAAACGCGTGATTCCAAGGGGTTACCTAATCTGGACGAGCCAGAATCGAACACGACGCTTGGCTTCCAGCTATCAGCGATTAGCGAGGTGGTGAGGATCAACCACCGAGTCTAGCTCCAGGAGATTCACCGCTTGGGCTACCGTGCCGATCGGGAAGGCATTCGGTGTTCGGCAGACGACGAAGCTTTTGACGTGGCTCGTCTCTGGCATCGGAGTTTGTAAGAAGATGTCCATCAGGCGCCCCAGGTTCTTGGCGTCGTGGGCATCGGGGAACTCGGTCCATTTGCACTCGAGTATGCGGGCCACGTTTCCGCCCATGAGCAGGAAATCCACTTCCAACTGCTGCTTGTCTCGATAGAAAAAGAGCGTTAGGGGTTGCGCCTGCTTGGCCAATAGCTTTCGCAATTCGGAGAATACGTAGCATTCCCAGACCGCGCCGTTGAACGGACTGTCCGTAAATGCGTCCTTCGTGATCCCTAGGAGATGACAGAGTAATCCAGTATCGGAGAAATAGAGCTTCGGCGATTTGACGATGCGTTTGGTGAGATTCTTGAACCATGGCTCGAGCAACACAATCTGGTTCGAGGCCTGCAGTACCCCCAACCACTGTGCGATGGTGGTTGCGCTCACGCCAACGTCGGCCGCAAGGGCTGACTTGTCGAGCAGTTGGGCGTTTCTTGCGGCACACGCACGAAGAAAGCGCTCGAAGTGACGCAGGCTCGAGACATTCAGTAGCTGACGGACATCTCGTTCGAGGTACGTGGCAAGATAGGACGAGAAGAACAGGTCGAGCGGCATCTCGGGATCACCGGACAGTGCCGGAAATCCTCCGCGCACGATGAGTTCTGCCCAACGTCCTGCCGTGGGCGCGTTACGATCCGTAGCGGTGATTTCGCGCGCCGAAAGAGTCTCGAGCTCCAAGATGGCGGCGCGTCCAGCCAGGCTTTCGGAGACCCCTTGCATGAGCGAAAACTTTTGCGAGCCGGTCAGAATGAATTGCCCAGGATCCTGCCGCTCTGTGTCCACGATCGATTTCAAGTGACGCAAGAGTTCGGGTGCATATTGCACTTCGTCGATGAGGGCTGGTCTCGGGTATCTAACGAAGAACGTTTCAGGATCCTGTGCCGCACTGGCTGCCACGCTGGGCAGGTCGAGAGAAACGTAGTTGTGTGAGTGAAAGAGCCTCTTTAGCAGCTCGGTCTTGCCGACCTGCCGCGCCCCCGTGAGGACGACCACAGGAAACTTCTGAGCCGCTAGCCGGATGCACTCCGAAATATCCCTTTCAATCCACATGTTTGGCAATTCTAAGCTATGACATTGGAATTGACCATATCTAAGCAAGGAATTGGCTACAGCTTTAGGGACGGACTCGAATAAACGTGTTATTCTGATGGGTTACAGGCATGAAATGCGGTTCGCGCTGAGGTCCTGGGGTTTGATGATCAGGTTGATGCCGGTGCCCGCAACGCCAGAGCAAAGCGTCGGAGCCGTCGTCGCGTCGCCGAATTCAACCGCCAGGACGGCCTTCGTCGCGGCAACGAAGGGTGCATAGTCGCTGCAGTGGTTGGCGACCCAACAGCCTTGCCCATAGGCCCAGTCGAAAAGAGGTTCCATCGCGCCCAAACGATCTTCGGCAGTCGCCAACCCTGCCAAGAGCCCGCGACGATGAATTTCATTGCTCAGCCAAGTGAGATAGTTGGTCTGATCAGTCACCGTGATATCAAACCCCGTGTTTTCTCCAGAAGTCGTTACGTTCGCGACCGCGACGCTATTGCAGCCGCTTGACTTCAAACTGTCCAGTCGGGCGCTCATCAGCGAAGTGACGGCAGTGCTGCGGATATCGAGCCAACGTTCGTCAGGGTAGTCTGCCAAGACATTGCCAATCACCGTGGCTGGGAACGACGCTGCATCTGAACGCCAAGGTTCGTAGCTGCCTGCACTGAGATAGCAGGCCAAGTGACGCCCGGCGTTGCTCAGAGCAGTGCACTCGGCCGCAGTGAGGTTGTCGAGGTCGATGTAGTAGAGCGCAACGTCGATCGAGGCATCGAAGGTGCCCGAGAGCTGCACCTGCCAGCTAACGTCGATCGCCGGTCGCGCCGGCAAGATGCCCGAATCGCTGCCGCCGGCGTCCGCCGCAGGTGCGCCGCCCGAGTGATTGCGCACAACGAGGGGTCCCTCGGTCGTGCCACATCCGAAGCTCAACGAGATTGCTGAGACAAAAATGCTGAAACGGAACGTTACCGATTGCCATGTTGTGTTGCGGAGGGGCATGAAACGAGCAGTGTGGAAAGACGTTTGCGATCATACATGATTGGCATCCGATAGGCTGAAGCATCTTGGGGGGCGCACCCGTCAGCGCACGATTTCTTTCCATCACCACAAATCCAGAGGCGCCCGAGGTGTGTACGAGGGATCATGAAGCCAATGAACAGCATGACCCCCTCCGAACGCGCTCATAGTCTCACCACCCTTCTGCTGCGCCCGAGCATTAGGCAACCCACCCGGACAACGTTCCTTGTGCGACTCGCCGTGGGCGGCGTCTTTCTGTCCTCGGGGCTTGTGAAGTTCCTATTCGACAACCAAGGTCCGGGCCGCTTCGCTAAAATTGGTTTACCGGCGGCGCCCCAGCTGGCGCATTTCGTCGGCGGGGTCGAGGTTGTCGGCGGGGCCTTGCTCATCGTCGGCCTTTTCGTCCGCCTGGCGGCCCTGCCGTTAATCATCGACATGCTCGTGGCGATCGCGACAACCAAGCTTCCGTTACTTTTCGGGGTGGGGCCGGAGCCGGTGGCTGCTCCGCCTAAGATAGGGTTCTGGGCCTTCACTTATCAGGCGCGCCTCGACATTACGATGCCCGTGGCCTGTGTCTTTCTTGTATCCGTCGGCGCGGGATTGTGGTCGCTCGACGCGATACTGTCTCGACGCCGCTGGGAGGGTCGCCTCATGAGTGACCCACGCATGGCCGGCAACTGAGCTAAATGCCCGAAGCCGGTGAAGTTTGGTGCTGGGGTGACGCGCGTGGGTTCTTTTCAAACGAAGTGGGAGGGAGCGAACTGGCCGTCTCGAAATCGTGCAAACGAATACTCATTAGCCAATGGATCCCGAAACCGGGCTTACCTGCCGTGCGTGCGGTCCGCGTGCTGAATGGAAAGATATTGCCGGGCGAGGAACTTCCCGAGCAGCCAGCCCATTTGGCAATTGACCCACGCTGTCACGAGTGGATGGTGTCTCCCGAGGGTGCGCTGTATGAGCATGAAGCATTGTCCGCGCCTTGGCGGCGCATTGCGCTCCTAGGAGAGCCAGACGCACCGCCGTTCCCGGGCCTCGCCGTACTAGGTGACGATGTCTGGGTATCGGCAGGATCCTCGCTGTACGTTGTCCGTTTGGGCGCCCCAAGAAAGGTGGCGCTGCCCGCATCTTTACGCTCGGCGAACTATTCCTATTGGATCACACCGGACGAAGAAAACGATAGGTAGTGGGTCGTAGTGATTCCGATTAACGAAAAGCGTGCGACAATCCTCACCATCGGACCTGTGACGCGTTCGTGGCATTGTGAGGAACTTCCCTGGGAGTCCCAATTGGCCCCATGAGTCCCTCGCGCGCAGGCGTTACGACGCAGCAGCTGCGTATCGTTTGATTCTCTGGCTACGAGTTTGGAGCGCCTTCCGCGACACGCCGAGTCGTCACTTGGACGTCAGCGACAGCGTTTCAGAAGCCGCACCGTCGCTCCAAGAGAGCACCTTTGTGACCCTATCCACCTCGGCGCTGCCGAACTCGTGGTCGTCGTGCGAATTCCAACCGGGCGCGGCCATGACCAGCGTGTAGCTTTTCGCCGGCTCGCCGAGCGCGTTCAAGTCTCCGGCGCAAGCCAGGACCGATACTTTCAGCAAGGGCACCTGAAGCTTCGCACGCAGCTCGGCGAGGTGCTTCGACTTCATGGTACCACGCACGGCTTCGAGCGCGCTGATTTGACCCGGCGCTGCGATAGTGTCGTTGGCGACGAACCAACTGTCGGGTGTGATCGTTACGCACGCTCGATGGAGTGGGTCATAAAGGGGCTTGCCGTCGCCTTCGGCGACAATGCGACTGTCGTCGATGTAGAGATAAGCGGCGTAGCGCTTCGACTTGCCATGGGCCGCGGAGATCTTCGCCATCGTGACAAAGAAGCCACCGGAGCCATCGTCCATGTACTTCACGTCCGCGAGCGTCTGCGTGTAGTCGGGAGCGGCGATAAGCGCCGCCGCTTTGCGCTTCTTGCACTCCGCCTTCGAGAGTCTCACTCCGTAGAACCACACGTCGGCCGCGTACACCGTGTCAAACGCGCTCGCGTCCCGCTTCGAGTGGGCCGCATTCCACGCGAGAACGACGGCCTCGGCGGGTGGGGCCTGCGCAAGTGGGACGCCCGCCGACCCAACCGGGACAGGAGCCGCCGTAGCGAGTTCGGGGGCGTGGGTGTGCGACACAACCCCTGTAGTCGGTGCGACACACTTAGCAAAGAGAACGCAAACTGCAATCAGCCACCGCACGTGGCTTCATAACACACTGGCACAGCCGACGCTGCCCGGGTAACCTTACGGGCGTCGCGGGCAGCATTGAAACTGGCGGAAGCACTACGGCAACCATTGAAATCGCGAGCCCTGACCTGGATTACCGGGCGTTCAAGGTCAAAACGGTTGGCACTATGGTTACGTCGCACCAGAGCCGGGCCCTTTGCGTGGTTGCCGCCACGTTTCAACTGTTGCTCGGTATGCATAGTTGCCATATTGGTGTCAGACGGGCATCGGGCGCGATGCCACGGAGCTCGCTTTTTAGCCATTTCCACCGCGTGGGGTCAAAGGGGTGTTGGTACAACTGTGCAACCCAGTCCGCTAATCGGGTTGCTGCGTGTACTTCCACCGAAGGGACGTTCTCGGTAGCAAGACCAGCACTATGGCGATACGCCGCTACCACGGTCGCGTCGTCGTAGCCCCAACGGTGCACAGCCAAAGCGGCCAGGCTCGCGTGGAAGGTGGTGGCCTCGGGTAGCCGGATTTCCGCCGATTCAGCGAGGGAGTCCAAGGCTGAAGGCAACTCCGAGAAGTGCATGTCCGCGAATAGCGTGCGTACTGCATCGCCCAGCTCGGGTGAGTTTGCCGCATGCCAGAAGTTGAACACAAGCGAGCGGCGCGCCCGTCTCACTTCGGTAACGCTGTGGTACGAGTCTTCGTGCAACACAAATCCAAACGCGACGTCGTAAGTGGGTTCCAATCGAACCACGGCAGGACGATCGGGCGACTCGTGGAGCTGAAGGACTCCTCCGTGTTCAGAACGCCACTCGGCATTGAGGTGCAGTACCAGCCGAGCAAACTCATAGCCGAGCATCGGTCGATCGCTGTGCACGCCGATGGCCTGCCCGGGCTCGACTCGCTGGGCTGTGACCTGAACGGTATCCATCAGCGGGAGCGTCGTGATCTCGCGCATTCGGCCGAGCACACCGTCCAGCAGCTTCGCTGGAACTTCGATCGTGGCGTCTCGCAGTGAGCAAGAATAAAAGGCTCCGTCCCGATGTTGCCAGCCGTCCTTTGCCGCAAACAATCGTTCGAATGTGGCACAGTTCTCGAATCCGAAGGCCTGGGTACACAGGAAGAATTCGAATGGGTAGCGATGGTGGCTGGGATCGGCGAGCACGGGATGCGGAGCTGATAGCATGACCGCGCCGGCTTCTGCCGCCGCGATTCGACGCACTATCCTTGGATCATGCAGCACCCATTCCAGCATTCGGCCCCATTCGGACATTGAGTTGGGTCCAGTCCTCCTGGGCCGCAGGCGGGGCTTCCCTCAGGACAGGCGGCCTCTGCGCAGAAGTCCACACAGGCCTCTCCCGAGTCGCCGCCGACTTTGTTCTGATCGCCGTCGTGGACCATGACCTGCATGCGATATGAGTGACCTGGGATGAGAACCAAGTCCCACCGCACCTCGGCACCATAACCTTCGTTCTTGGCGATGCTAGCGGGTACCGGGTCCCCTCCTCCGAGATTCCAATTGTTTTTCGCAGGGTCCGCGTCGGGTGTGGTATCCGCCACGTTTGGAGTCACCGTCAGATCTACGTTGCGAACAGCAGCCTTCCAAGTGCCGAACAAAACATTCGGATTGTAAGGCCTGCCCCCTTGTTGCCAGTCGCCGGAACGATTGGTGGGGTCATCGGTAGTGTCAGTAACGAACAGGGCCGGCCACATCGGACGTAACGATGGATCTAACCCACTTTGATCACCAACAAGCTGGTTGGTACCGGTCTGAGGGGAGTGAATCGTACCCGGGCTCGACGCAAGCGGCGACACTGGATAATCCGTGGTCGTGCTGCCTGTCGAGTTCGTCACGACCACGCTACGCACACCTAGTGTAAGCGCGTGCTCGTCACCGTAATACAATCTGACACTCGCGAGCGGTGCCCCGCCTGACATTGGGGTCCTCGCTCATTGTAACAGCGTCCCCTCGTTGGCATGTCTACCTCATCCGACATCGGGCAGAATGCAATTCGAGGCGATTCCTGTTTGATCTCCGTCGAGAAACTCGCCCATCGTGGAATAAGTCCAGTGAGACCGAATACCGACAAATCGTGTCAAGGTACGGACCAACAACATTGCCACAGCGGGGCATTTTGGCTGCTGTTGCATGAACACATCGAGCAAGAAGAGGTTGTGTTCTTTCCGTCGGCCCAGGATGTCCTCGGGGTGGCGGAGGCTCGATCTAGGTGTTGGCAATATGGACAAGGGCGCTGCACGGCCGAGCTATCAGTTCGAGACGAGCCTGCGCAACGTATTTGCGGTCGGCGACGTGCGTGCCGGAAGCGTCAAGCGAGTTGCATCCGGCGTGGGCGAAGGCTCCGCCTGCGTGCAAGTGATTCACCGGGCAATCGCTGAATAGCTCGCTGGTGCTGATGCTTCTGTGCACTCCAGTGTGGAGTCTTGCCCTCTGTCGTCCTCACCGCCGGTGCACTTTACGCCTCGACTTTTGGCATCCCTGACTTATGGAATCAGCAAGAGTTGGCAGGGGACAAGGATGGGCATGACAAGCGTCTCAAACGTACTTGATTCTTGCAGCGCCCTTACAACGCGAATTCGCAGCGTACGAACGTTGACAGAAACACTTGCTGCATCGCTTACACCGGAGGATTGTTGTGCGCAGTCGATGCCTGACGCGAGCCCGACTAAATGGCATTTGGCGCACAGTAGCTGGTTTTTCGAGACTTTCTTGCTGGCAACTTCGGCACGCTACCGAAGATTCGACCCCAGTTTCGATTACCTTAAGAGCGGTTTCACCGTTGAACGTGTTTGGACCGATCCAAATCAGCTATTCAGTGTGCACCTATTGAGTTTCGCTTGAGTGGGCAAAGCTAAGAAGGATTTGCTAAATTGGCCGTGCTGCAGGATAATCTTGATTGAAGGTCGATACATGAACCCGCTAAATCCAGGGACGGAAGCGCGATTGCATCTCGTCAAGGCCAACAGAGCTGCAATTTACGTCATGCTATGCCGCGCAGTCGGCGGCGGTCTTCCCGTCGGCGATGCCGTTGTCGTAGTGGCCGAAACTTCAGACCCAATCGGTCTTAAGCTGGCTGAAGCAGCAGCAACGATGG
>PMCK01000696.1 GCA_003154095.1 Myxococcales bacterium
TTACATCGCGGATTTCTTGGCTCCAAGCGTGAAACTAATAGTGGAAGTTGACGGCGGCTACCATCGTCAGCGCGTTACCGCCGATGCTCGGCGCACCCTGGTGCTGGAGCGGCTTGGGTTTCGGGTGTTGCGCCTTGATGCAGAGCTCGTTTTGCAGCAGTTGCCGTTGGCGGTTGAGGCGGTTCGGAAGGCTCTGCAATCGGCGGTATGCCGAGTGCCGTGAATCGTCCCGGAACGCGGTCCCGCCGTCGCTCCCTTGCAGCCTTTTGCACTCCTGCAAAGGTAGCGAGAGCGAGTTACCCGACGCCCTCTCGTCGCCTGCACCCATCGCGACCTTCCTGCACAATACGCCCTCCTAGGCCGGAAGCGGCTGGCTGTCTAATTGACGTGGGAAAAGACAGCGAGAAGCTCAGGCATCAGTGAAGAAGTTCAACGGCTCTTGATTGGGGACGCCGGTTTGGCGCAATATATCCGACATGCGGGCGAAAACCGAACTGTCTAAACCCGCGAATGAGGTCGACAAAAGACTGCGGGGGACAGCTAGAAAATGCGCGAATCGATATGAAGGAAATATGGCGGCTTCTGCAGCCGATTGCTAGTTGGGCAGACCGGAACCGACAACACCATGACGAACACAGAAATCTGGGTCAATGCACTTGTTGCCGTTAGCTCGGCCCTCATCGGAGCGGGTGTTGTGGCTGTCGGTTGGCGAGTGGCGCATCGGCAGGACATGACTCGTGACCAGCTTGCCAAGCGCCGCGAATTGCGTTTGCAGTTCCTCATTGACGCTTATCGCCGCCTTGAGTTTGTCAGTAATCGACCGCTCTCACCCGGCACCTCCGAAGAATTCGAGAGGGCGATTGCTGACATTCAGCTATTTGGGTCGCCTTCGCAGGTGGCTCTTGCAAGACAGTTTGCTCTAGAGTTCGCGCGCGACGGGACAGCTCCCCTCGACCCGCTACTTTCAACACTGCGGCAAGACTTGCGGCAGGAGCTCCTTCTTGAAAAGGTGCCGGAGCGTATCACGTACCTTCGCCTGACGTTCGATCACGACAACTCGGGCGGCAAGCTGGGGACAGCAACCAAGGGCCTCCGCAGAAGCGAGATCGATGGCCCAAAGGGCTGACGTGATCGAAACGAAACCGGGGTTGTTGCCATTGGCCAACGTGCTGGTTTCTGTTAGATTCCTCAAGTGGCTTCAGTTCCGAGCGTCTACGTCGAGACTAGCATTGTCTCGTTTCTCACGTCCCGCGCCTCACGCGACGTTGTCCAAGCGGCTCGCCAACGCGTCACGCAAGACTGGTGGCGCCGACGAAGCAAGTTTTCCCTGTTCGTGTCCAGTCTTGTGCTGAGCGAAGCAGCCGTTGGAGATCCCAAAGCGTCAGAGCGGAGACTGACCGCGCTGGAAGGAATCCCGGAACTCAACGTTTCCGAAGACGCAATCGAAATCGCCGAAGCGTTGATTCGGGGTGGCGGACTGCCCACACGGGCCGCAGTTGACGCATTCCACATAGCCATCTCAGCCGCGCACGGAATCAAGTACTTGCTAACGTGGAATTGCAAGCACATAGCCAACGCCGCGATGCGTGGTACAATCGAAGCCATCTGCCGCCGCCAAGGCTTCGATCCACCGGTGATATGTACTCCTGAACAGCTACCTCCGAGGTCACCCAAATGAAACGCCCCGATCCGATCATTGACGAGCTCCACAAGGTCCGCGAGAACTTGGGTCGGCGTTTTGGATTTGATGTGCGCCGAATAGGAGAAGCGCTCCAGGCGAGCCAGAGTAAGCAAGGACATCGAGTAGTGTCTCGTCCTGCACGACGGATATCCAAGAAGAAGGCGTCGTAGCGCGAGCTGCCCAACAAGCGCTTGCAGTTGGCGGCTTTGCCTTCTGTGAGGTCTTGCTCAGCGGCGGCAGTGGCTACGCGACAATTGTACTGCCGCCGCTGGTTGTTCCGTTATGATGAGTTGTCGCGGGCTTGATGGGCCGCAACTGAAGCGCAAACCGTTAGGCAGACCAATCCCCGAGAAAGTCCTAGTTGCGCTGAGGAGATTCGAAGGGTGGCTGGAATGGACATCCCGCATAAGACCAGACGTCACCGACTTTCTGTGGCAATACGATTACCTGACCAACCTTGAGATCGTTCGCTGCTTCCGCGGTGGGACAGCTGAAACCATTGCAGCGGCACGTCTCCGTGAACGACGAGTGGTTGCTGTGAACAAACTCAAGCACAGTGTCCCCACTTTGGGCTGAGCAACGCAAAGCGCGATCGGATCCGACTCGACAGCGTCCATGAATGGTGTTCTGTTTGTCGGCGTTGCTATCCAGAACGATTGGCCTAGTGTGCCCGGCCTGGGCCTGAGTGGGCCTACGACTCACAACTTCGGCACTCCGTGCCTCTGACGACGCCGCAGCCGAGGGCGGTGCTGAAGCCGTTGGGGGCGCCGCTGCCGGGGGCTGTGCTGAAGCCGGAGGCGGCAGTGCAGGCGATGGCGGCAACGTAGCCGGTGTTGATGCAGCAACAGAAGCACCTGCCGCCGATACTTGGGCCCGTCCACCTCCCGAAGAAGCGCTCGTTTCTTGCGCTTGCGGGGCGGTCACCCTACCGACAATTACGCCAGCAAAGAGCAGCGCGACCTTCGTGCCAAAGTCCCACAAACGATCTAGTCTGTGTTCATGACTCGCAAGCCGCGTGTCATGATTACCAAGCCTGACCTCAACCGACGTCCTCCACTTCCACTCCTCGTCGTTTGCTTGTCGCTGAGGGCTTGGCGCTTGCGGCGCCTCATTTGGAAAAAGTTCCACAACAGGAGCGGTCATCTACCCCATCCTCCGTGAATGCCATAAAGTAGCATGGCTTTGCTCCTTACGCTTGCGTCGAGGACTACACTTGCGACATCAGCGAATCATTGACCCCCACGCCCCAAAAACAGATGTTGAGAAAAGCCAGAAATCAGAGCGCATCATTTATTGCTAACCAACAGAGGGACGGTGTGTAATAATTTCGCCCCTCGCAAGCTGCGACCAGCTGCCTAAATCACGCTTGCACGTGGCGGCCTGGTTTTCTGAGGCGTGATGGTTAGCCGCCGCCGTGGCTTCGCGACAATTGTACGGCGGCGGCATGTTATGGCATTCTGATAGGTGCTTGCGGGTCTGACGGGTCGGCAGGTGAAGCGTAACCGTTAGTGCAGCCCTTGGCCAAATCCCGCTATCCCGTGCCGTCACTCCATCCAAACAGTCTCACAAAAGCCGTCACGCCGTCGCCACCCTTCGAAAGGCTCGCGACGGCGTGATGTGCGTATGTGCGTAGCGCTTCGCGTGACTCGCGTCAGCTAATGCCGAGCGCGTGCTCGAGCTTGCCGAGTAAGTCGACGGCGGCTTCGGTGATCACAGTGCCTGGCGGGTAGATGGCGGCTGCGCCTGCGGAGACAAGTGCTTCGAAGTCTTGGGGTGGTATTACGCCGCCGACGACGACGAGAATGTCTTCGCCTTTGTTGCCCCCGCGGGGTGTCTCGAGTGACGGCCGCACGTGCTCTCTCCGCTTCGCTCCGTTG
>PMCK01000098.1 GCA_003154095.1 Myxococcales bacterium
ACCTCTTTGGAGATGCCCTTTAGTGAGATAGTGGGTACATCTTCCACCAAGTCCGACAGTGGAAGGTAGTCCTGCCCGTCGTAAACGAGGTTTTGATAAATCTCGTCCGCCACGATAAAGAGATTGAACTCGCGCGCAATTGCGACCATCTGCTTGATGACCGACGGCGGAAACACGGCGCCCGTCGGGTTGTCCGGGTTGATGATCATGAGCCCGGCGATATTCTCGTTGTAACGTACCTTGTTGCGCAACTCGTCCAGGTCCGGCATCCATCCGTCGAACACGTTTAAGTGATAGACAATCGGGTTCGATCCGGCGTGCGCTGCCTCGGCGGACGAATGAGTCGAATAGGAAGGGGAGGGACCAATGACCCGCGCTTGGGGCGCAAGCATTGTGTACACTTTGTTGATCCCTTCACCTAGGCCATTGAAGAACAGGATATCGTCGGCGGATATCTGAGCCTTACCGCGACTGTTCACTCGCGCGGCGAGAAACTCACGAGTAGCCTTGACTCCGCGCGTTGGACAATAGCCAAAGGAGCGATTGTCGCGAATCGTATCGGCGACGATGTCCTTGATCCAATCGGGGACAATCTCCCCCTTCTCGACGGGGTCACCGATGTTTTCCCAGAAGATAGGTCGCCCGCTCAAGTCGTGAATTGCATGAGCCAATTCGGTAATTCCACGAATTTCGTACGTGAGTTCCGAGGCGCCCGGGTGAACGATATTTCGACGCATGGCCTCGGGCCCATAGCACAGTTTCCCTGTATGAATGGCCAGCCGTCGCCACATTCTCGGCGCTTTTGCCGAATCGAACTCGCTTGAATTGCCAGTAGCATTCGAGGAACTAGCGCTTACACAGGCCCCAGAAGGGTTGCTTTTGAAAGGTTGCTGCCTCAGTTAAAGCCCGAGGATTCCGCCAATGAGTCAGAACTTTAACCAAGCCTGGGGTCGAGAGATGACCCGCTATCAGCCGACACGACGCGAGACGGCCTTTCTGGTCCTGGGGGCCATTTTTCTGGCCCACGCCCTCTTGGGCGAGCTCATTGGCGGCAAGCTGATCGAAGTGAGCGGCTGGACCATGAGCATTGGTGTGATTCCTTGGCCCATTGTCTTCGTTGTAACCGATCTGATCAACGAACACTATGGGCCGAGAGCCGTTCGGCGCCTCACGCTCATTTCGGTTGGCATCATCACGTACACTTTCTTGCTCTTGATCTTGTGCATCAATGTAAAAGCTGCATCATTTTCGCCCGTATCGGATGCGGCGTTTCAGACCGTATTCGGGCAGTCCCTTTGGATAATCGCTGGTTCTATCGTTGCCTTTGCAATAAGCCAGATCGTCGACGCAGCGGTGTTCGTATTCGTGCGAGCTAGGACCAAGGAACGATTCTTGTGGGCTCGGTCCGTTGGCTCGACGCTCATATCCCAGATCGTTGACACCTATATTATTAACATCATTGCCTTTGGTATCTCTGGCAAACTTACAATGCGGCAAATAGTCAACGTGAGTACCACCAACTATGGGTATAAGACTTTGATCGCCCTGGCTACGATTCCAGTTATCTACTTGGGTCACGGTATGGCAGAACGTTACTTTGGCTCATCGCACACGGCTTCGATTGAAACCGAGCCCCAGGCCGCCGAGTAGCTATTCCAACATATTGAAGGAACTGAAAAGAGTCGTTGCGTCACCAACGAAGCTCGGCGCCCGCGCTGCGCGATAGTGAGCAATCACGCAATTTCCAATCGGCGTGCCCATGAAATTTTGAGAGATACTCACTGCCGTTACCGAACCATCGGGTGAAAACGTGACTGCTGCACGTCCAGTCGGGCTTGGCGCTTGCCCCTGGGTGCGACACGCTCTAGCCCCAGCCGCAGCAGTGGCCAAAGCCGCATTGGCCGCTGAACGATCGATTCCCAGGGGAGTTACGGGCATATCGGCAGCCGACCCCTCAGTGGGCTTGTCGTTGGCAGCGCCTTTTTGGTCGCTGTCGCTGCTGCCCTCGTTCGCGCCTTCGACCGCAGATTTGTCCCCCTTTTTGCCTTTTTTCACTCGCCCGACGTTCGCAATAACTGGTTCGTTACCGGACTGGGTGTCGACGGGCAGACTGTCGACACTGAGTGCCTTGTCGCTCCGCTTGGCGCTGCCCGATGCTGGCGTGTTACCTGAAGCCACGGTTGCGACGGCTGCATCGGCTACAGTTCCCGCTTCCGCGAGCTGCTGAATTGCAGCCGCTTCGGCCTGCTTGGGCCGCATTACGAAGATATAATACCCACCGATCGCCACCAAGGTGACGAGCAAACCAAATGCGCCCACCCAGCGCCAGAGTGAGTCTTGAGCATTGGGAGGCGGCGGTCGACTGGATATCGGAATAGCGGCGGTCGTGTGATCCTCGAGGCGCGCGGCGATTCCCAGCCCCGACTCGGAATGCCCCGTCAACGTGAAATTGAGCGGGTCATAGGGCATTGGGATATCGGTCATTGACGCCCGCCCTACCGGGCGATTCGTGTCGATGGCGGTTACAATCGAAGTAATGACCTCCCGCCGCTTCTCGATTCGCGCGCCGAGCAACTGGGTCAACAAATTAGACACGATGGGGTGCGATACGACCGTGTGCTCTTCCGACAAATACTCCGAAAGAATGAATTCGAATTCCTCGGCGGTTTGAAATCGCCGCTGTGGATCGCGCTCCAAAGCCTTCAGGACAATCTTCTCGAGCTTCAACGGATAGCGAGGATTGAGCAGCGAAGGACGCGGTATTGTCCCATGCTTGACGAGATCCAGGGTGTGCGCCACATCGCGCCCTTTGAATAGTTGTTCGCCCGTCGTCATCTCGAACAGCACGATTCCCAGGGCAAAAACGTCCGTTCGGCGATCGACCCGCTCGCCGCGCGCCTGCTCGGGCGACATGTAACTCAGCTTGCCTTTGATGGTTTCCGAATCTCCGCTCGGCTCGAGGCGCCCCATTGCGTTGGCGATACCGAAGTCCACGAGCTTTGCCTTCCCCTCGAGTCCGACCAGGATGTTGTGCGGTGAAACGTCGCAATGCACAACGCCTCGGAGTTCACCTTCCCAATCACGAAGATCGTGGGCGGCGTGCAAGCCCGACGCCGCATCCGCGGCCACGCACACCGCAATTTCGGGTGGAAGTGCACCGCGACTTTTCGACGCACGAATGATGTTTCGAAGCGAATCGCCTTCCACCCACTCCATCACCATGTAGAGAACATCTCGGTCCTCGGAGACCTCGTAAACGCGCACGACATTGTCGTGCTGGATGCTTTGAATGATTTGAACCTCACTCAGAAACATCGAACGGAATTCCGAGTGTCGCGCCAGTTCCGGCAGCATCGCCTTGACTGCAACCAGACGTTGCTTTCCACTGACGGCGGAACGCTCTCGGGCGACCCACACACTTGCCATTCCGCCCCGTCCAATACGGACGAGCAGTTCGTAGTGGCCGAGGAATACGCCCGACTGAAGGTCACTCATCGAACAGAACCCTGAAAGTTCGGCAAAGTCGCGCGCTTGCCGAGCACAATTGAACCTTTGCAGTTGGCGCCACCTGCGGCAAGCGGTGTGTTCCCGGTCTTCCTATCAAGCAAGGATTGTTTGCACATTGTACAGGCCGCTGAACCAATCAGTAATTGCCATTCTTGTCGTGCATCCACTTGTAAATGCTTGCCGTCGTTTTCGCGATCACCGACTTGGTTCGGGCTGCAGGGACATGCAGCACCAAGCACCGGGTCGCGACGGCTCGATTTGAAGGGTTCTCCAATTCGCCGCTGGTTAAGAGCGGATAGGGCTCATGCTATTTGGCTAAATAGGAAGGACCCGAGGGCGCAGGCACGTGGGGGCATTTCAGCGGGCCGGGCCACCTGGCCTATCGACAACGGCACGAACATCTGCTCTAACGTACAGCATGTTCCGCGCCATGGAACCGGCGAAAGTTCAGGATAGAAGCCCGAGATGCCTGGCTCGGCTGCAACTCTTGAGCGAGCGCTTCCTAACTGAAGTTGATGGAGTTGAACAGGAAGTCGACCTGCCGGCCCTAAGTCTGACCTTCGATTATGGCGGAACGGAACTGCGCGCGTCGGACAAGCGACTCCGATTCTTCGCGTTCATGGACGAAGGAGTAAAGGAGATTGAACGCGACCAGAGCGAAGAAAGGCGCATTCAGTGTCTCGTCGAAAGTTACGGGGCGGTCGAGATAGATCAGGCAATCGATTTCACGGCACCAATAGATTCGCCCGCCGACTACATCGTTCAACCGACAGGGAACGTTCACAGCTGGTGCTCATTCTCGGTTAACGCAGTTCAACAACTCAAGGATGCGGGTTGTCTAGTTTCTTATTCGGATGATTACGGCTATCGCGTACTCGAGGATGATCCGCCGTGGGTTGCCGTTGTCGAGTCAGATTCGGAAAAGACGGATTGGTTTGGATTGAAGCTCGGTATTCTTGTCGACGAACAACGCGTCGATGTTCTGCCGACGCTACTCGAATTGCTCGAGAATCATCCAGATGGGCGTTCGCTGGATTCATTTCTCAGTATACCCAGTATGCGCGTTGCCCTGCCCGTAGCGAGGCGACGCTACGTAACCCTACCGCCAGAGCGATTGCGCGCTTTGCTTCGCGTTCTTCTCGAATTGTATCGCGGTGACCGGCTCGTTGACGGCAAATTGCGGTTCGTGGGTGCACAGGCCAATAGCTTGTGTCACTTACAGCAGGCATTGAAAAGAGGTACATCCGAGCTGATATTCGAGGGTGTACGCGACGTAGTATTACGCGGCCGACGCTTGGCTCAAGTCGAACGACTCGCAGTGGCACCCGCTTACCTAGAGGAGCTCGCGGCTCAGCTTCGACCGTATCAACGGGAGGGTCTCGAGTGGCTGCAAAAGCTACGGGCACTCAATGCTGGCGGCGTGCTGGCCGACGACATGGGTCT
>PMCK01000703.1 GCA_003154095.1 Myxococcales bacterium
GGATGTTATTTTCCTGGGACGACGAGTCCAAGCGAACGTTTTGGATGCGTAACACTTGCATCCCGCTGGATATGTTGTTTATCACCAAAGACGGAACGATTTCTGGGATTGTGGAACAAGTTCCAGTTCTCAACGAGGCGCCACGCGGCGTTCCTTGTCCAGTGGCGCACGTATTGGAAGTCAACGCGGGTTGGGCGCGTGGGCACCATGTGAGCCCAGGCCAGCATCTGACAATCTCCGTGCCTTAGCGCGAAAGGATAAACACATGTGCTTCAATACGACTCGTTTGACAAAACTTTCAGTAGCTCTGCCCTTGGCTTTGCTAGCCGTCGATTGCCGGAGAACCGTGGCCCCTCCCGGCGGAGAAGAATCCGCACCCAAGCCATCCGCTTCGACTCCTGCCGCTGGCAATGCTACCGGCGGAGTGGTTTCGAGCACGCCAGAGCCAGTTGCACAATCGCTTGCCAGCGCTTCAGGCGCCAACTCCGCCCAGCAGGCGATCCCGCAGCCGGTGCTCGCCAACGCGGGCGATCCGCTGCACGGTAAATTTACCTTGTCGGACGCGACTGAAGGTTTGAAGGGAAAAGGTCACCTTTGGTCGGAAATTGAAACGGACAAAGGCAAGCTTCGGTGCGAATTGTATGATGACAAGGCGCCGAATACAGTCGCCAACTTCGTTGGTCTGGCGCGGGGCCTCCGACCATTCAAAGATCCAAAGACCTCCGAGTGGGTGAAGCGTCCCGCTTACGATGGCACAAGTTTTCATCGAATCATCAAGGGTTTCATGATTCAAGGTGGCGATCCGACTGGCACTGGGGCAGGTGAAACCGGGTACGTATTTCCCGATGAGGTCTGGTCTGGCGCTTCGCATGATCGGCGAGGGCTAATGTGCATGGCCAATCGAGGTCCGAATACAAATGGGATGCAGTTTTTCATCCTTGATGGGCAGGCCAAACACTTGGACGCGAGCTTCACCATATTCGGTCAGTGTTCACCTGACTCAGTCATAGAAAAGCTGGCAAATACCGAGGTGCGTGGAGATCGCGCAATAGTTCCACCAAAGATTAGCAAGGTGAAAATTAGCAGAAAGTGAGGTTAGCGTGGCGGGTGCGTCCGTGGGGGCTGACTAGTCCGGTTCGTAAATTACCTTTTGGCTCGCTTCGATGAAGTAGTACCTGCTCCATTCGTGTCGCTGAAATGTCAGAGCGCCCAATAGATTGATGGCGACGCTCCAACATGCCGCGACCTTGAAGAGACGCCCGGTGCGCTCAATGCCCAATGCCAACAGTGCGAATAGCCAGGGTGAGTAATCATTCGAAAATCGCTGCCCGAATTGAATCCACCCGCTATTTTGATAGAGGAGCGAGGGGACCGCGGCTAGGACGAGCGCAATGTAGCAATTGACATGTAGCGGACTACGATGCCTCGGCCAAAGCAGCCAAAAATACAAAGGCGTAGTGAACCAAATTGCCAGGCCGTGGCCGTTGATCTGAAACAATACTGAACGGGGCGGTGCTCCCATGTAGGGGAGCCCTGTGAGCAGAATGCCAAGATTCCTTGCCAGGTAGTGGTAGCTGAACATGCCCCATTTCTCGATCCTTCCTTGCCAGGCAATTTGAAGATACCTGTACCCGACCTCGAATGAGTTGTGAAAACGGACCCGATTGTAGAGGAGCAGGGCGGTCATTGCACAACCGCATATGAGAAAGAATGGAGCGTTGCGAGTGATGATGAAGCGCCAATCCCAGCCCTTGCTCTCGGATGTATCCCTATTGCGTGCAACTCGAATGGATTCTAGGACGAAAAATATGCCCATCAGTCCCAGGTTAGTCCGCGTGCCCAGCACTGCGCACAAGGCCAAACCAGCCAAGATTGGCTGGCGCGCACCTATCGATGCCGCCAAGAAGAACGTAGTGGCGGACGTTGCAACGATGTGTGCTGCAAACCAGACCGTGCCCTGAACTGCGGTAAAGAAATAAACAGTGCCCAGCGCAAATAGGCCCGAAAACACGAGCGCCATCCGCTCACTCATAAGGGTAAGCCCCAGTTGACGCATGCGTTGAAATGCCAAAAATAACCCGACTGGGGCAAGCCCTGCGCAGAACAAGAAGAAGACGCCGTCACGAAATGCGTCCACGTGTTTGCACAGGGCGACCAACGGCACCAAAAGCAAGGCCGGAACAGGCGGAAAAACCACGTACCAGCGATGCTCGAATAGAGCGAAATCATTGCCTCCGGCATAGGCTGGCGGGCGGCCCTCCAAGCTAAGCCGTCCGTGAATGAAGGCGTCTGCCAGCCAAGCAAAGTGGTTATGCTGTGTATGCGATTGCCACAGGCTAGGGGACGCGCAGGCAGCGAAAACAAAAGTGACGAACAGATAGAGAATTGCGGCTAACCAATGGTTTCGATACTTCGTCTTCCATTCCGGTCTCGACATTGGAAATAAAATTTGGCTAAAGACTATCTTGCACGATACAGCTCTCGAACGTCAGCGGTTGAAATCCTCGCAGATCGTCGCCGTTTCGCCTTACGCGGCACTTCTCGGCAGTATTTGCGATTCAGTGGAGACTAAGCTAACCTCTAGGCCGATTGAACGTGAAAACATTCGCTGTTCCGCTGGCTGACCTCGAGCGTGGACCGAAACACGTTGTGTGGTCGATAGAGCCCAAGTGGCTGGACACCGTGCTCAAGGGTTCAGAAGCTCGGCCTCAAGGCACTGCCGGTGTTGCCGACGTTACGCTCAGTAAGGACGGGCGTCAGGTGATCATCCGGGGTCGTGTCCAGGTCATTTTGACCATGCCTTGTGCGCGCACGCTGGACCCCGTGGATGTCGACATCGACGCCGAGTTGTTGCTGATGCTGACCCCGGCACCATCGATCATCGCAAATCCAAAACGCTCGAAAAAGCGCGGCGCAAGCGGCGCAGGCAACGGTTCAAGCCCGATGAAGGGTTCCGATGACACAGGTCGGCTGGCCAAAGATCGTTTCCTTTCCGTGGAGGACGCCGCGCAGGATCACTATTCTGGAGAAGAAATCGTGCTCGATGAATACATTCGAGAGTCAATTCTTCTTGAGCTTCCAATGGTTCCACTGCGTTCGGACTTGCGCGATATCGATAACCCCGCTATCCCCCGGCCACCGGAAGAAGCCAACAACGGCACCGGCAATCGGATTGACCCGCGGCTTGCTCCCCTGGCGGAGCTCGTGGGTCGACTGAAGCACGACACGAAGGAGTAGCCCGGTGGCAGTCCCCAAGCGACGCAAGTCTAGCAGCAAACGCGATATGCGGCGCGCACAGCACGACAAAGTTGTGGCACCCAACGTAATACCTTGTCCAAATTGTTCAGCGCCCATGATATCTCACAGGGTTTGTCCTTCGTGTGGGCAGTACAAGGGACAAGTGGTGAATCCAGCCAAGGCGACTGAATAATCGAGAATTGTCAGAGCCAATACGCTCTGGGTCCAAAACTGGTTAGTGTTGCATGGCTCCATCATTGACGTCTGCGGCCGAGTGCGTCGGTTGCACCCGCATCCACAATCGGCACGGTTGTCGCAAGTTCACGGCTTAATTTTTGGTGTTCTGAACAATGCCAACATCCATTGAATCTTGGCCACGAAGTCGCATCACTGGCACTGGCTCTTATCTGCCCGAACGAGTGGTAACCAATAACGATCTGGCCCAATTCGTCGATACTTCCGACGAATGGATCCAAAAACGCGTCGGGATTCGCGAACGTCGCTACGCGGCTGAGGATCAGACCAGTAGCGATATGGCTGCCGAAGCGGGCAAGAAGGCGATAAAGGCGGCAGGCCTGGATGCATCCGATATCGATATGATAATCGTCGGAACAATTACCGGCGACATGCCTTTGCCTGCTTGCGCTGCTTTCGTTCAGCAGAAATTGGGCTGTCGAGATATTCCATCCTTCGACGTTTCTGCCGCCTGTGCAGGGTTCTTATTTTCCCTATCGGTCGGTGACTCTTTCATACGGACCAGTGCGGCACGCAACGTGCTAGCGATTGGCGTCGAAGTATTGACCAAGATCACCAATTTTCAGGACCGCAATACTTGCGTGCTTTTTGGTGATGGCGCTGGGGCAGTGGTCCTTTCGCGAACTGAAAACGCCGACAAAGGCCTGCTTTTATCAACCAACCTCTTTACCGACGGCACATTGACGGACATTCTGAATATACCGGCCGGTGGCAGCAAAGAACCAATTACGCATGCGGCGCTGGATGCGCAGCGAAACAAAGTTTACATGAACGGCAAAGAAGTGTTTCGCATCGCAGTGCGCAAGTTGACTAGCTCGTCGCAGGCGGCGATGGCACAGTCAGGTTTAGCTCCGGAGCAAATTGACTGGGTCGTTCCCCACCAGGCAAACCTGAGAATCCTAAATCAAGTTGCGGCCAGGCTGGGCATACCTTACGACCGATTTGTCCTCAACGTTGACGTCCGGGGCAACACTTCTAGTGCTTCGGTTCCGATTGCACTCAATGAAGCCGTGGAAGACGGTCGAATCAAGCCAGGGCATACCGTANNGTCGTGTCAATCGCGTGGCTGTTTCCTGGTCAAGGCTCTCAAACAATCGGCATGGGAAAATCCCTATTCGATGAATCCCCAAGTGCAAGAGAAGTATTCCAGCGCGCCGACGAGTCTCTGGGTTGGTCGCTTTCGAATCTGTGTTTCAATGGTCCGAGCACCGAGTTGATCCAAACGGCCAATGCTCAGCCAGCAATCCTAACAACAAGTATCGCGGCGCTCGCTGCATTGCGGGAAGCTTATCCTGACCTCGAACTACCACTTTTCGTTGCGGGCCATTCATTGGGCGAATACAGCGCGCTCGTGGCGGCGGGTGCGCTGTCTTTGGAGGACGCAGTTCGAGTTGTCAACCTCCGGGGCAAAGCCATGCAAGAGGCAGTGCCGCAGGGGTTTGGAGCAATGGCTGCCGTGATTGGTGGTTCCCCCGAACAAGTCAAAGAACTGTGCGACAAAGCGGCACAAGATGATGTCGTGTCGTGCGCAAACTTCAACGCTCCGGGTCAAGTTGTAATAGGCGGTCATTCTGCCGCAGTGGAACGCGCCAGAATTGCTGCGGTCGCGGCGGGGCTAAAGGTAATAACTCTAAAGGTTAGCGCACCATTTCATTGTTCATTGATGGCTCCGGCTGCGATTGCCGTACGCGAGGCGTTGGCCAGCGTGTCGCTTTTGGACCCGCGTGTGCCCGTTGTCACGAACGTCGAGGCCCAGCCGCGCGACCGCGCTGACAAACTTGCTGACGCTTTAGTCCGGCAAGTCGATGGCCCCGTCCTTTGGGAACAGTCAATTCGACATATGGCTGACGCGGGGGTCGTCAAGGCCCTCGAAATCGGTCCGGGTAACGTATTGGCCGGGCTCGTTCAGCGAATCGATAAGCGAATTGTCGTTCATGGTGTGAACTCCCCAACCGGGATTGCAAAAGCGGGCCAATTCCTGAACTAAGCGCCGAAGATGCCGGAAAAATTGGCACCAAAATGTGGAAGAAGCATCGATATTTTTGCCCGATTTTCGCTGCGAATCCCCTTTCGCAGGTGTTATTTGCAGTTGGGTGCTACAGCAATAGCGATTTCCCCGTGTATCACTCGCCGTCCGTGCTAAACAGCGGCCGGTTACGCGTATCGACCATCTAAGTATTGGCCGCAAACTCACCGGTAAAAAATTGTACAATTTGTCGTTTACAGTCAGACAAATACATGAAAGTCGCCGTGCGCGACTTTCGCGGAGGCATCATGGCGGAAGGGCGTAATATTGAAACCGAAGTCAAGCGAATCATCAAAGAGCAGCTTGATGTAGATGAAGCTGACATCAAACTCGAATCATCGTTCATTGATGATTTGGGTGCCGATTCGTTGGGTTTGGTTGAACTCGTTTTGGCATTTGAAGAGAGCTTCGAATTGGATATTCCCGACGAGGATACGGAAAAGATCAAGACCGTCCAAGACGCGATTGATTACATCCAAAAACACTCGGGCGGCTAATTCCAATATTAGAACCGTCGTCTATCAACTAAGTGGTTCTAGGTTTAGGTATGGAACGCGTTGTCGTTACCGGAATTGGCATGGTTACCCCTTTGGGGCTCGATACCGACTCGACTTGGCAAGCTCTTGTTGCCGGAAAGAGCGGTGTTTCGGGAATTACGCTTTTTCCGGTAACCGACGAGTACCCAACTCGGATTGCCGCCGAGGTCAGGAATTTCGAACCTACCCGCTTCATGGAAAGAAAGAAGCTCAAGGAGGTAACGCGGTTCATTCCCTTTGCGCTGGCCGCCACTCAGATGGCGCTCGAACACTCCGGGCTCGAGTTGACTGACTCCGTCAAGGATCAAATGGGAGTGTTCATTGGCGTTGGTCTCGGGGGACTGGAAGGGCTCGAGGAGGTTGCTATCCTTTGTCACACGAAGGGCCCGAAACGGGTTAGCCCGTACTTCATACCTTCGCTCATTGCGAACATGGCTGCCGGCCAGGTGTCGATAAAGTATGGTTTTCGCGGACCCAGTTTAGCGCATACGAGCGCTTGCTCGTCCAGTGCGCATGCAATTGGCGAAGCGTTCCGTTGGATTCAATACGGGCGCACTCCTGTCATGATTGCCGGGGGTGCCGAAGCGACAATTACACGGATTGGAATCGCTGGGTTTTCGGCAATGTTCGCCCTGAGTCGGCGCAATGACGCCCCCGAACGGGCAAGCCGACCATGGGATCGGGGCCGGGATGGTTTTGTTTGCGGCGAGGGCGGCGCCACCTTGGTGTTGGAGTCACTGACTCACGCCCGCGCGCGCGGTGCGCGAATTTTGGCTGAGATAGTGGGGTATGGCACCACTAGTGACGCGTACCATATCACCAAACCCGTGCCGGATGGGGAAGGGGCCAAGCGTGCCATGAGGCTTGCCTTGGACGATGCTAGGCTTGCAGAGAGCAAGATTGACTACGTCAACGCCCACGGAACTTCGACCCCAGCGGGCGATACGGAAGAAGCTAAGGCTATAGCGAGTGTTTTTGGCGAGCACGCTACTGGCAAAAAGCTTTGGGTTAGTTCCACCAAATCCATGATGGGTCACTTGCTGGGAGCCGCTGGGGCCGCAGAGGCTTCAGTTTGCATCAAGTCCATCGAGACTGGCATTGTGCCGCCTACGATTAATCTGGACGATCCCGACGTGGACTGCCCAATCGACTGCGTACCCCATCATGCCCGAACGGGTAATATTCGCCATACGATGTCGAATTCATTTGGCTTTGGGGGAACCAATGTTTCGCTCGTGCTTTCGGCATTCGAAGCATAAGTTGCGGGTCTTCGATGGAATGCCCCTATTGCCGACAGCTAGATAGTCGTGTCCTAGACTCGAGACTGGCTGCGGGCGGGACGGCTACCTGGCGAAGGCGCGAATGTGACGGATGTAATCGGCGGTTCACAACCTACGAGCGGGTCGAGCATACACTGCCCATTGTCGTCAAGAAGAATGGCCAACGGCAGCCATTCGACAGGCAGAAGATTCTTCGCAGCCTGCAAATTGCCTGTAATAAAAGACCAGTTTCGGCGGACGCGCTAGAAGAACAGGCCGCAGAGGTCGAACGCGAACTAGCGGCCTCCGGGGAAAAGGAGGTAAGCTCGCTTACGTTGGGCGAACGCGTCATGGAACGCCTAAAAGGTTTGGACGAAGTGGCTTACGTTCGATTTTCGAGTGTCTACCGATCATTTCGCGACATAGACGAGTTCATGGCTGAGATGAGCAAGCTCGTGCGAGCTCGCAATATGGACTAGGCAAATGACCGACGAAAATGCCCAGATGATGGCTCGNNCGCTGTACGTGACGCTCGAACCGTGCAACCACCTCGGTAAGACACCACCGTGCGTCGACACGATTCTTGAATCGGGTGTGGCGCGCGTAGTAATCGGTTGCCGCGATCCGAATCCAAATGTGCGCGGTGGCGGTATCGAGAGGCTCCGCGAAGCAGGGGTCGAGGTCGTGCTCGGCGTGCTCGAGACCGAAGCAAAAACCTTGGTTCGACCTTGGTCCAAGTTCGTGTTGTTAGGACTTTCGTATTTGTCTCTCAAACTTGCCGTTTCGCTCGACGGCCGGATCGCGACACGCACAGGGGCCTCGAAGTGGATCACTTGCCCCCAATCACGAGCGCGAGTCCAGGAGCTACGAGTTAGCCATGACGCTGTCATGGTAGGAATCAACACTGTAAGTTCTGATGACCCTCGACTCACTGTTCGCGATGTACCCGGTCGTGATCCAATCCGCGTGGTGGTCGATTCGAAATTGCGATTGCCAATGACTAGTCAACTCGTGACCTCGGCCAGGGAGATCCCCACATGCGTCGTGACTACGATAGATTCCGCACGTTCGGCTGGTGACAGTCTCGAAGCAGCCGGCGTCAATGTTATTCGCGTGCCTGCGACGGCAGAAGGTCGTTGCGACATGCATACTGCACTCAGTGAATTGGCCGCCCGTGAAGTCGTAAGTGTGCTGTGCGAAGGCGGCGCCGAGCTAGCAGGAAGCCTCTTGGCGGCCGGTTTGGTCGATGAAATGCATGTCTTCGTTGCCCCAATATTACTGGGCCCGCGTGGGCGGCCCGGTGCGGTTGATTGGGCAGGCCCAGAAAGTCCCGGGGATGCCCCGCGCATCGAGAATCCACATTGGGAACTCTGTGGGGCAGATGCCTATGTTTCGGGCCCCCTTGCTTACCCAAAGCGTGCAGTTCGCCCAAGTACTACAGGCTAAGCGAAGCTGAAAACGCGTCCGGTAGCGCGAGAAAGTCAAAGGTGCAGGTAACTGTCGTTTCCGGTTGGCGCCGCGGGCTTCTCGTTACCGGCTGGGAGGAGTTCTATTGGTTTGTTAGTCGTGTTATCAAGTGTTAAACTGATTCATTGATGGCACTGCTAACTATTCTCACCTACCCAGATCCCAGGCTTAGAGAAGTCGGGCTGCCTGTCGCAATCGTCGATAATTCGATCCGATCAATCGTGGATGATATGGCCGAGACAATGTACTCGGCTCCGGGCATAGGGCTGGCCGCCACGCAAGTTGGCATTCCCCTGCGGATCTTCGTAGTCGATATTGCCGCCGAGGGGGAGCAAAGCGACCTGCGAGTGTTTATCAATCCACAAATTGTCGAGCGCCGTGGAAAACACATGTGGCGCGAAGGGTGCCTGTCATTTCCAGACGTTGCCGAGGAGGTCAAGCGGGCCCAATCCGTGCGTGTCAAGGCGCTTGACAGGGATGGACGCGCGTTCGAGTTGGATGCACAGGACTTGCTGGCGGTTGCAATCCAGCACGAAACTGACCATCTTGACGGGGTTCTGATGATTGACCAGGTAAGTCCATTTGCCCGGCGCAGAATTGGAAGAAAATTGGCTACTCGCGCCCGCCCGGCACTATCCGGTTAGTCGAGACCAACGGTGGTCGTTGCATCACTCTAGCGCGAAGAACTTCTGGCAAACAGATTAGTGTCGAATGGCACACCCCGCGCCACGAGTTCCTCAACCACGCGCGGGATAGTTCCGAGCCCTTTGAATGTTCCCTCAACGACATCGCTACCGCCTCCCGAAGTCGTCACGAACGTAAATACGTCGTCCACCTCGATTTCATCGCTGGAGACTCGGCCGACCTCGGCGAGCCTTACTACTCGCTGCCGGCCATCGCGATATCTAATAACTTCAAGAACAAGGTCGAACGCCCCTGCGACCAGACGGCGCGCGACATCTATTGAGAGACCCGGTCGCTGTGCGCAAACATCCAATGTCATGCGAGAGAGAGCCGCTTCAATTGAACGCCCTGGACAAGCAACAATGGCACCGGTTCCGCCTGATCCCAATAGGTCGAGCGTCGGAGCGGTGATTTCCGATTCGTCCAGTGCGACCACGACATGCGATGTGACGATGCGAGATGCCGCTTTCACTATTGCCGCACCATCCTTGGCGCCTAACAGCGACCATCGGATGGTGGTGATAGTTGCGCTGCTCGCGCCAAGGTCCTCTGCCCCCTCGAGCACCAGCAGTGGGCCTTCGGCAATAACCGAAATCAAAGCACCGGTAATGACTCCCAGTTCAGCGTCCCTCGGACCGACTACTAACACTCGCAGGCGCGCCGCAACTGCCTGCTGAAAAAAGGATGCAATTGCGCGGCTGATGGCCCCAGTGCGCACGATTGTCTGCATGGTCGTGGCAGTTGATCGTGGGCGCCGTAGTACTAGTGAGGGACCATCGACTCCAACTGGAGGCAGGGCGGCGCAGAGAAATATCCCTCCGGCAAGGCGCCGCTCGATGCGCGATTCATCGGGATTCACTGGGCAACCTGAACGTTGACACAGCCTGAGGACAATTCGTTCAAGCGAAAGGTGTGAGGCGAACCCAAGATCCGAAGTTTCTAGTTGACCGCTCTTGCGTGCCAGAACCTGATCGAATCGCGGCACGATGATTTCGGAAATTGCCGGGTCTTCGAGCAATCGCGACAACGGCCCGAGATCGAGCAACTCAGTGCGCGCGATTAGACGCAGGCGCTCAGCCTGTGCGCCTGCCGGTATGTGTCCATCGCTGACGAGTTGAGTTAGCCGATCATCGAGTAGTTGCTCGATCACACCGCGTTGTTCGGTACTTGGGTGAGTGGTGCCACTATCCTTCCCGCGCTGTATTCGGAGAATCCCGTCCACCAATGCACCCAGCACGCTGTTTGATTCAATTTCTCCAGCGGATACGATGCTAGGGCTAGAAGTGCCCAGAACGGCGTCCGTTCGAACGGTCCGACCCGCTATATTCCCGTTTCGTTCACCCGAGGACGCTAGCGCGGAACTCAGTGACAACTTGCCCGTAGATTGGTCGGACCAAGAAGGCTGGGTTCCCAGCCGTCCGTGCGTACTATTTTTTGGATTTTCCTGGGGCTTGTTGGGGACTTCGTCGTCCGGCGCGCGTGGTGGAGCCACTTCTGAAGACACAGCGTCGACGCTGATCAGGTCATCAGCGGCGACCGATGAATGTTCGCCCGTGCGACCTGCCGCGGCCTGCTCTTCCCCGGGCTCAATTCTCAGGACAAAGTCGCCGATATATATACGATCACCTTCATTTATGACCGTGGCTTGCTGGATTCGTCTGCGATTGACGTACGTGCCGTTAGTGCTGTTCAAGTCTGTTACGATGAATCGCCCGTCACGGTAGAAAAGCTTTGCATGTTGCTTGGATACGTTGCCCTTCGGGAGCAGCAAGTCGTTGCCTTGGACGCGGCCGACACTGAGTTCAGCAAGGACAAACAACTCTCGTCGCTCGGCGCCCCCTTTTTCACTTACTACTATGGTGAACGACGGACTGTTGAGCTGCATCGGCGTTGCCACCACTTCAGGCTATCCACAAGGCTTCTCCCGACGCTCATCCATCCGTCAACCGCCTACTCTACGTTTGTGGAAGGACCTGTCGGCATCCAACTATTAGCACCCCTCGATAGCCGGACGATACATCCACGATTTCCAACACCCAATTTGGGCTACGATCTGCCCAGTCAGCCATTTGGCCGACATCCGTCTCACGACTTTCCGTGAGAAGTAGACCCAAATTACACCCCCAAGAACACCCAGAGCAGTGAGGTACCCCCATAACCACGGAGAACAACACTCGATTGCAGTTTACCCCGAAAAACCGCCGTTCGTTGGGCTCGAGCTGCTATTCCGCCTGGCGATCAGCGCCTTGATTTCGGACATCCGTTGTAAGCAAAGCCAGAAGTTCGCCGGCTAGAGCCATTACGTCGGACTCACTGAAACCGCTCGTGCGTAGCTCCCGGTAAATGCTCTTGGCAAATATCGATACCGAGCGTTGGTCGTGCTTGTTGACTATGCCATCAATCATAGAATAGGTCATTGGGCTGAGCTGCTGTAATAAGCCGATCTGCACATTGCGGGCCAAATACCTTGCCCTGCAAATTCTGCGTGAGTGCCTGATTAACGCGCTCAATCCGAGACTTGAATCTCCCCGAAGCGAAAGCCCCTTCTCACTTGGACGCGAATTGCACGTCGCAGGTCAGGTGCTCCGAGGCGCACGTTTGGAGCTACTCAAACTGGGCTAGCAGGTGTCGGCGACTCACGAGCAAGCGTGCCTAGTCGGCTCGTTAGCCTGTTGTCGCTGCAAACTATCCCAAGTGGTTAATGTGAACCTACCATTGCGGTCGTGAGAAGTCGCGACAACCGGCCTGGACCCAAGAAGGTGCAAAGACTGCCAATTGGCAGTCGCCGGACGTGCCACTTTGTACAGAGTATCGACTACTCGTGGCGCGAGCTGTTCGAGAAAGCCGATGTTGTCAGCGAAGGAGCGGTTCGCAACGAATCAGACGGTCCAGTTTACTATGGGTCAACCAGCGTTCTGTTGGCGACTTCGCTCTACGGCGGTGGATATGCCGAATCCGATCGTGATGCAGTGTTGCAGTTGCTCACAGCCGACCCACATGCTCGAGTGCGTGCAGTAAGAATTGCATGTCTCGAGGCCCAGCTGCGCGCTCGGCGATCAATTGAAACCGTAAGGGCAGAATTGACTATTCGTCAGGACACGCGTGGCGTAAGGATAGATATTGACGTTGAGGCGCGCGTCACGCTGGAGTTGGAATCAACGGGACGACATGCAACCAACTCTCGTGACAATGACCGTAAGCGTTAGCTGCCAAGGCAGCAGCCGTTAGCCAGATCTGCAGTTTGCTGTCAAGCCAAACCGCTGGGCGCGCCCAGCCCCAATAGGTTCTGTCCGGTCGAGTGCTGAACGTTCGCACCGTTAACAAAAATGCGAGCGACATTGCGGCGATCAGATTGCCACATGAAGATGGCTTGCCAAAGGGTCTGATTGGTGCGAAAGGTTCTGGCCTACCTGACCGCTTGACAACGAGGAGCGTACCAGACAAGGCTGGACGTAAGTTGGTCCCATTTGAAAACTGAGTAATGGCTAGCCGCTATGGGTCGCAACAATCGTCATGACGCGAATGTAATACACGTAGTTTTCGGACCCGGAGGCGGACGTGTTCAATCGGAGTTGCCGAATCACGGTGGGCTCGTTGATTCGTCTTTGGGGACGAAAGAGCCGCTTACCGATCTTTTTACGTGCAGCGAAATTTCTCGGCTGATTGGCATGGCGCCCACTCGGCTCCGGTCCCTCGATCGATCAGGCGTTGTCACCCCGTCTGGCCGTCGCAAGGGTCGGCGTGCGTATACATTTCAGGATCTGATCGCTCTGCGCGCAGCACAAACGCTGTTGGACCGTAAGGTTCGACTGCGAGATGTGTCACGCGCAATTGAAGCGCTCAAGCGCTTCCTGCCGCGTGTAACTCGACCTTTGGCGGAACTGCGTGTGATGTCGGATGGACGTCGAGTCGTGGTCAGGAGTCAAGACGGCACGGCCTACGAACCCTTAACGGGGCAACTGATGCTCGACCTGGAAATTAGGTCATTGCGCGACGATGTGGTTCGTGTCTTGCGACCTTCGGCCGGAAGGGAGCGCGCGCGCACGGCGTATGAATTGTACTTACGCGCCAGTCAACTCGATGAAAGTCCTGCCACGATGGCAGAAGCGGCTCGCCTTTACGAGGAGGCCATTCAAATTGACCCTTGGCTTGCCATTGCCTATACGAATTTGGGCAATATTCGTTTTCGATGCAATGACCCAGACGGTGCGGAGTGTTTGTATCGCAAGGCCCTCGACATGGACCCAAGTCAACCCGAGGCTCAGTACAACTTGGGCTACGTCATGTTGGAGCGGGGGTTACCTGAGTCAGCCATTCCGCTGTTCGAAGGTGCGCTAGCCGCTGATCCAAAATTTTCCGATGCCTACTTCAACTTGGCCATGGCTTTGGAGGAGGTTGGAGAATCGAATCGCGCCCGCACCTATTGGCGAAGTTACATTGCCTTGGAACCAACGGGTGCTTGGACAGAAATTGCACGCCGTCACCTGTGAGGTTTGACATACCGACAAAGCCCGGGCCGCCATGACAGAACGCACTACGGGAGCAATGCAACAAGTTGGAATCCCAAGCAGTCCTCACTCGGCTGGTCCGAGGGGGGCGCCGGGGCTGGTGTTGCTTTACTCGGAAGAGTTCGAAAAGCTCCCGGGGGCCTGGCCCTTTTCGCAATCTCGGATTGTGATTGGGCGTGAAGACTCTGCAGACTTGTGCCTCCCGGTGGCGGCAGTCTCCCGAACGCATGCCGAGATTATTTGGGATGAAAGCCGCTGGTTGGTTCGCGACATGGGTAGCCGAAATGGAACCTTGTTGGACGGGCACCCAATTACACAAGCGGTATTGGAACGTGGTGCAGAGTTGCGAATAGGCGATGGAGTCTATAAATTTCTCGATTACGACGTGTCTGACTACTGCGACTATCTAATCGACGGCAGTGTCTTGGGGCAGGGGCGCCTAGTCGCGAAATCAGACTTGGTCGGTGGCCATGTAATGGACCTAATCGCCGCCGAGCTTGAACGAATCGCTCCGACCAACCTAAGCGTGATGTTGCTCGGTGAGAGTGGAACAGGCAAGGAGGTCGCCGCGCGCGAACTGCACCGAAGCAGCGGTCGCAAAGGCGCATTTCACGCGGTCAATTGCGCTGCAATTCCGGCGACACTCCTCGAAAGCGAGCTTTTCGGTTACAAGCGCGGCGCATTTTCGGGTGCGGATCGAGACAAGCCAGGCCTAATTCGATTGGCGGATCAAGGGACCTTATTGCTCGATGAGATAGGCGACATGTCGCTTGAGGCGCAGGCCAAGCTATTGCGCGTTCTGCAATCTCGCGAAGTCTATCCGTTGGGTGCGACCGCTCCAGAACGGGTGGACATACGGGTCGTCTGCGCAACGCATCGAGACTTGCAACGCTTGATTCAACTGGAAAAATTTCGCGAGGACTTGTATGCGCGCATCAATGAATATCAATTGAAATTGCCGCCCCTTCGCGACAGAAAGGAAGATATATTTCAGTTGACGCGCGAGTTCCTACGGCGCCATGGGCGCCCCGAGTTGAAGCTGACATTTGGATTCGTGCTGGGCCTGGTGAATTATGACTGGCCCTACAACGTGCGCGAACTCGAAGGATGCATTAAGCGTTGCATAGCGCTGACTGACGATTTGACGGTTGAAGAGTCCCTGCTCCCCGAGCCCATCAAGGAATTGATGGCGGAATATGGCCGCCCAATTGCGCGCTCCGATCAGTCGGCGCAAAATAGCTCGCTGGATATTATCCGAACCGTGCGAAGTTCAGGCCCTACGGACGCGGAGCTTCGCGCGTTACTCGAAAAGCATCGCGGTAACGTCGCCGCCGTCGGACGCGACTTGGGAAAGGCCCGTATGCAAGTACATCGTTGGATGGAGCGTTTTGGCATCGATGTGGACGAGTACCGGTGACGAGTACCGCGATACATCAGAATTGATGGGCCTTTTGGACCGGCCCAGCCCTTGAACCGACGCATTCTCGGGGCCCCTCGATTGTGCAATGCGCGCGTCGGTGGGTCGTCCGGTGGCTCACCGGACCCTCAGGCGCAGTCACTTCGCTCATCGCTCGGGGGCTGACTAAAGGTCGCAAATTGTCCGTTCGACGATCCTGAAATTGAGTCGAAGCCGGGTTGACAGCCTGAACAAATGCTCATACCCCTCAAGCCCGCCGGGCTATTACACCGGCTAAGGAGAGCGACATCGCGTGGCTTCTCGCGAAAAACCACCCCCAGCCCCAAAACGCAAACGTCGACCACGCGACGGGGACGGTTCCCTCGATCTATTTCATCAGGAATCGCGCGCGCAAAATGTGGCCCTGCATGAAGTCGCTCAGTCGCGTTATCTGAATTACGCACTCAGTGTCATTACTGCTCGTGCGCTCCCCGACGTGCGCGATGGCCTCAAGCCCGTACAGCGGCGCATTTTGTACACGATGTGGCAGCAACACTTGATGGCGGACGCCAAGCCCCGCAAATGCGCCAAGGTCGTGGGGGACGTAATGGGCAATTTTCATCCGCATGGCGATGCGGCCATTTACGACGCGTTGGTGCGGATTGCGCAGCCATTTAGCCTTAGGGTTCCACTTGTCCAAGGCTCCGGGAATTTTGGCTCACTCGATGGTGATCCGGCTGCAGCGATGCGTTACACGGAATGCCGGCTGTCGGAGATATCGGGAACTCTACTAACAGAGTTATCGCAGGACACAGTTCACTATCGACCTAACTACGACGGCACGCGTACCGAGCCGGTCGTTCTACCAGCTCGGTTTCCGCAGCTTTTAGTCAACGGCACCACCGGTATCGCCGTTGGAATGGCTACGAGCATTCCGCCGCATAATCTCGAAGAGGTGTGCACAGCTTCGATTCGCTTGCTCGATGCTTTGGTTGCGGGAAAAGAGCTGAGTAGTCGAGAGCTTTGCCGAACTATACGGGGACCTGATTTTCCAACCGGGGGTCAAATCGTCTCGACTGCCGAAGAGCTAAAGCTCATCTACGAGACAGGCCAAGGCACACTCAGGATTCGCAGTACCTGGAATGTGGAATCCGAGTCGCGAACGCAAAAGACAATCATTGTTACGAGCATTCCCTATAACGTAAACAAGTCCACGTTAATAGAACGCATTGCAGATGTCGTGACCTCACGCCAAATGCCCCTGCTGCTCGACGTAAGGGACATTTCCACCGACGACGTGCGCATCGAACTCAGTTTGAAAAAGGACGCCGACGAGCAGAAGGTAATGGCGTACCTCTTCCGGCATACTCCGCTGCAATCGACGTTCAGTGTGAATATGACGTGCCTTGTTCCGACCGAAAATCCGGAGATTGGGCGGCCAGAGAGGCTGGACCTGCAGGCAATGCTTTGGCACTTCTTGCACTTTCGATTGGATGTAGTGACTCGGCGCCTCGAGCATGAACTATCGCAACTGCGCGGCAGAATGCATATTCTCGAGGGGTTTGTTGCTGTTTTCGATGCGTTGGACGCAATTCTTGCCATCGTTAGAAAGTCCGAAGGCAAGCAAGACGCCGCTGCGAAAATCATGGCGCGCTTCAAGCTGGACGCCGAACAGACGGACGCAATTCTAGAACTGAAGATTTATCGCCTGGCGCGACTCGAAATTCTCGTTATCCAAAAGGAACTGGCCGAAAAGCGCAAGCGCGCCAAAGAGATTGGCAAGCTTCTGGCGGAAGAAGAGTCATTCGGGATCTGGGCCATCGTCCGTAGCGAACTTGAGGAGATTGTCGTAAACTTTGCCAAGGGAGACAAGCGCCGCACGATAATCGCGGCCCCCGAAGGTGAAAAAGAGTATTCAGCGGAAGACTTGATTGTTGCAGAGGACAATCACGTTCTTTTGACGCGCGATGGTTGGGTAAAGCGACAAAAGGAAATCAAGGATCCCGCGACAACCCGCCTGCGCGAGGGCGATCAAGTTCTCGCCTGTGTTGCTGGCTCGACGCGAGCAACCGTGGCGTTCTTTTCGAATTTTGGCTCCGTCTACACGACTCGGCTGATTGATATTCCGGCCACCACAGGCTACGGCGAACCTATCCAAAAGCTATTCAAGTTGCGCGACAACGAGGCGATTGTTGCCGTATATTCACTCGATCCGCGTGCAACCGGGCATATCGGCGAAAGAGAAGGCAAGACGCCTGAACATTACGCGATTGCCGCCACTACGGACGGGTTCGCATTGGCATTTGGCCTCAGCCCATTCCTCGAACCTAGCACTCGCTCTGGACGTCGGTACGCCAAGCTCAGTGAGGGGAGTTCCGTTATTGGCGTCGAGCTGGTGACCGCTAAAGGAAGGCCCAAACTACTTTCCGTGACGCGCAAGTCTCGGGTGCTCATTTGCGCCGCTACAGAGATCAGCTACCTGAACGGTCCTGGTCGTGGCGTCGTGTTGGTAAAGTTGGACGAGGAAGACCAATTGGTCGGTTTCAAAGTCGCCTTTGGTCCAGATGACGTACTTGTCGTAAAGACGACATTGGGAGGCGAACAGAAGGTCTCGCTGGCTAAACACGATGTGTCCGCGCGAGGCAGCAAAGGGCGCGAGCTCATAAAGAGAGGACAAATCAGTGAAGTGGTGTTGCCCACTCCGGCTGCGCCCCAGTTGTCCGGTCCGAATGGTTCTGAGGTGAGCGCATGACTCAATATTCAGCAAAGGATATTACCGTACTGGAAGGGCTTGACCCGGTACGTAAACGGCCCGGAATGTACATTGGTGGGGTAGGAGCTACCGGCCTGCATCACCTCGTTTGGGAAATATTCGACAACTGCGTCGATGAAGCAATGAATGGTCATGCTTCGAGCATATTGTTGACGCTCCACAAGGATGGCCATTCCGTGACAGTAACTGACGACGGGCGAGGCATTCCCGTCGATATTCACCCGAAATACAAGAAGTCTGCGCTGGAATTGATCTTTTGCACGCTGCACGCGGGTGGAAAATTCGACGCCAGCAATTACAAAACCTCCGGTGGCCTTCATGGCGTAGGTGGGTCGGTCGTAAATGCGCTCTCAAGTGAGCTCATAGCGACCGTCAAACGAGATGGGGCAGAATGGCAAATGAAGTTTCGCCAAGGAAAGCCCACCGGAAAGCTTGTGCGCGTCGGCGCTGCGCGAGGTACCGGGACTACCGTATTCTTCCGACCTGATCCAACCGTATTTCCCAAGACGGAGTTTTCTGGCGAAGTAATCCGTGAGCGGCTCGAGATCGCCAGCTACATTCACCGCGGCCTAAAGATCGCTTTCGTCGACGAGGCCCACAACACCAAAATTTCATATTGTCACAAGGAGGGAATCGTCGACTATCTGCGCGCCATCGGCACCTTGCGACAAGCGCATTTCACACATGAGTCGCCCTTCTCGATCGATCGCGAAAATGGCTGCAAATTGGAGGCAGCGCTTCAGTGGTCGGAGGCCACGGACGAATACGTCAAGAGCTACGTCAACGGCATCCCGACTGGCTCGGGCGGCACGCACGAAGCGGGGTTTCGCGCCGGTCTTGTCAAGGCCGTGCGAAACTATGTTGAAACCCACAACCTCGTGCCAAGAGGCGTGACTCTTTCCGCAGAGGACATACGCGAAGGGCTGATTGCAGTTCTCAGTATCTTCATAGCGGAGCCCCAATTTCAGGGTCAGACGAAGGATCGGCTAAATAACCCTGAAATCCAGGCTACGGTGGACGGTTTCATTCGTCCCGCCCTCGAACAATGGCTCAATACGAACAGAAGTTCGGCGGAGCAGATCGTCGGTCGAATCATTCTCGCGGCGAGAGCGCGCGAGGCGTCACGTGCTGCATCGGCTTCGGTAACGCGGCGCTCGGCGACCAGCGGCCGGTTGACATTACCAGGAAAACTGAGTGATTGCAGCAGTAATGAACGCAGCAGCACGGAACTATTCGTTGTAGAAGGGGATTCAGCGGGGGGCTCCGCAAAGCAAGGGCGAGACAGAAACTATCAAGCAATATTGCCGCTACGCGGCAAGGTTCTTAACACCGAAGGTACGTTGCTTGCCAAAGTTCTCGAGAACAAGGAAATCGCCGATTTGGTGACCGCGCTTGGATGTGGGGTTGGAAAGTCCTTCGAATTAGAAAAACTTCGCTATGACCGCATTATTCTGTTGGCAGATGCCGACTCGGATGGGCACCATATTACTACGCTGCTGTTGACATTCTTCTACCGGCACATGCACAAGCTCATCGAGGAAGGCAAAGTCTTTATCGGCGTGCCTCCCCTTTATAGAATTGATATTGCCAAGCAGACATACTGGGCTGTTGATGATGCCGATAAGGAAAAGTTCTTGAGCAAACACAAGAACGGCAAAGCCGAGATAACCCGCTTCAAAGGTCTCGGTGAGATGATGCCCAAGGTGTTATGGGAAACGACACTTAACCCCTCGACGCGTCGATTGCTTCAAGTAGGCATTGCCGACGAACTTCAAACCGATCGAATCATGGCAGACCTCATGGGCCGCGATCCGTCCGCGAGGTTTCGCTTCATCATGGAGCGAGCGGACGAAGCCAACGAGCTAGACGTGTGAGCCGGCCCATGAAACAGGTGCCGGCCATTGGGCAAGCCAAGGCCAGTAATTCCGAGTTCTTTGCCCCAGCGGCACGGAACTCGACACTTGTTGGTGCTTGGGCATTGACGGTGCTTGAGCCAAAGCTTGCTCTGGGCTACGCAGGCGCGGTCACCGAACACGCAAAGGCCCCTAGGGTCCGGCGTGATTTACCCCTGACCAGCCGAAAATCATCGATGCGCCGTCACCACCCTGCAATTGTACGAGCCTGGGGGAATTTCGCGTGCCGATTTTTGGTGTTGGTTTTGGCCATCACTTGGACACGAGTTTCTTCAGCACAAGCGGCTGATCCCCCGGGTGCAGTGGGTTCGCTCGACGCACCGGCATCCCTCGGCGCGAATCGCTCGCCAACTGCGCCACTAGGCAACTTGCCTACGAGCGAAATTGAAGCCGCCCGGGATTTGACGATCGTCGCCATTGACGTTGCCGGCAATCGGCGCGTCACCTCGCAAGACATATTGACGTACTTGCACGAACGCGTCGCGGATGCCTTCGTCCCCGAGCGGCTCAGCCAAGACGTACGCGAACTCTGGAACTCGGGTTTCTTCGACGACGTCGAAGTCGATCTCGAACGCTTGGACGCGGGCGTAAGACTGCGTTTCACGGTTCGCGAACGCGCCAATGTGACAATCGTCGAAATCGAAGGCAACGACGAAATCGACGACGACGATATTCAAGAAGCCATCGAATTGAAGGCGAACACAATTCTCAGCTATCCCGCCATCAATCGGAGCGTGCAAAAGATTCGGGACATGTACGCCGAGAAGGGATATTTCCTCTCGGAAGTCGACAGTGAAGTCATTCCGCAGCGGAACAATGAAGTGCGCGTGCGCTTCAACGTACACGAAAACAGCCAAGTGAGCGTGCGGCGTGTCAACTTTCTCGGTAATGAGCATATTTCGGATGAAGAGCTCCGCGACGCCATGATTACAGGCAACGGCGGACTTTTGGCGTTCGGTTCGGGCGGCGTGTTTCGGCAAGACGCCTTCGAACGCGACGTCACGATGGTGAGCGCGCTCTACTACGACAAAGGCTTTCTTCAGGTAGCCGTTGCGACGCCTCGCATCATGCTGACCCCTGATCGGTCAGGCATTGAGGTTACTTTGGCCATTGAAGAGGGACCCCGGTTTCGCATTCGCGAGCTTAGAGCCTACGAAAAGGGCCCGGACGGTCGTGAAGTGGAGCCGATCGGCGGGCGGCGCAATCTGCGCATGATGATTCACGCGGAATCGGGCGACTATTTCAATCGCGCCGCGCTGATGGATGATTTGCAGAAAATCCGGTCACTGTATCGTGATCATGGCTTCGCTAATGTCGAAGCAAATCCCGAAACGCGATTGGATGCGGAAACGCGGGAAGTTGACGTAATAGTTCCGGTGGTGCGAGGCCCGCTGGTTCATTTCGAGCGCATCGAGTTCCGTGGAAATTCGAAGACTCGCGACAAGGTGCTCCGCCGTGAATTGGAAATAGCCGAGGGCGAAACGTTCAGCGAGTCCAAGCTTGAGTCTTCGCGAAAACGCATTACCTCTTTGGGCTATTTCGAGCGCGTTGATGTCTCGACGGAGCAAGGTTCGTCACCCGACAAGATGAACGTGTACTTCGAGGTTGGAGAGCGGCCGACGGGTACCTTCCAAATTGGGGCCGGCTTTTCAAGCATCGAAAACTTCATTGCCACCGCGCAAGTACAGCAGGCCAATCTGTTCGGTGGCGGTCAAAGCCTGGCCCTGCAGGCTCAGGTCAGTGGTTTGCGGCAGTTGGTCAATCTCAGATTCTTCGAGCCCTATTTTCTAGATAGTAAGTTCAACGCAAGTATCGAACTGTACGATCAACTATTTCGCTATACGGATTTTAGCCAGGGCAGGTTGGGTGGGTCGCTAACGTTAGGTTATCCGTTGATTGCGCCGCGGCTCTATGCCTCCATGACTTACGTAGGTGAGGAAGTATCCGTATCCACGGATACCCAGTCGTCGTTCTTCAGTTCGTCCACGGCGCTTAGCGTGTTTCGCCGCCTGCCGTTGGCCAACCTTTTCAATGATGGTTTTACGTCGGCATTCAGACCGGCTCTAACCTATGATTCTCGGGACAATCGCCTATTTCCAACGGCCGGGGTCTATTTACGAGCCTCAACTGAACTCGCGGATTCATTCTTTGGGAGCCACAATCAGTACCTTCGAAATCAATTCACAGGCCGATTCTACTATCCAATTTTCTCAGGGCTCGTCTTCAAACTAAATATGGAAGGCGGATTGGTGACCAGCCCCTCAAGAGAGGGCGTTCCTATATTCGCTCGCACGTTCCTGGGCGGCATATTTGACGTGCGAGGGTTCCCCTACCGTTCATTGGGCCCACGCATACCGCTTACCTCGACGACCGATCCCAATAGTACACCGCTGAGCAACGGGGCGAATATAGGCGGCAATCTAAGTTACTACCAGAACGTCGAACTCGAGTTTTCAATATTCGACGCTGTCGGGATAAAAGGCGTAGTCTTCACTGACGCTGGTAATGCGTGGAATCTGGAGCGAAACTACTGTGACGCAACGACTACGCAATATGCGATGACCAGCCCTTGCTTCGACGGCCTAAATAGCTTGGCACGACTTCGGACTTCCTGGGGCTTTGGTCTTCGCTGGTTCTCACCCATGGGGCCATTGCGCTTCGAATGGGGTTTCCCCTTCAAGCCGTTGCCATACGAACAGCCCAGTGTTTTCGAATTCACAATCGGCAACTTCTTTTAGTGCTTGCCGGGCCCTTGCCCCCGTGCGTCTATTTCGAGGTTTTTCGCGGCTTATGGCGGCCTCGATTGAAGGGAAAATTCGGAGGGCATCTGGCCGAATTGCGGGGACCTAAACCTTGATTTGTCGGGTTGTCAACGACGGTGCAATCAGGTAGGTCAGAGGGAGAATATCGCTGTTTTAGCTCCGGAATACGCATGGAACACGACGCCACCAGTACTAGCAATCTGCACCCCGTTGGCATCCAAGACGAGATGCGCACTTCGTACTTGGATTACGCGATGAGCGTAATCATCGGTAGGGCCATCCCCCTCGCTCGCGATGGCCTCAAACCCGTTCATCGGCGGATTCTCTTCGCCATGCGCGACCTCAATTTGTCCCCCGGCGCGGGATATCGAAAATGTGCGACTGTCGTGGGACAGGTCCTAGGTAACTATCATCCACATGGCGATGCCAGTGTGTACGACGCCCTGGTTCGAATGGCCCAGGATTTCTCGATGCGGCATCCGTTGGTTGATGGCCAGGGAAACTTCGGATCCATAGATGGCGATCCGGCGGCGGCGTACCGGTACACCGAATGCCGCATGGCGAAACTCACGGCAGAATTGCTGGCGGATATCGAAAAAGACACCGTTGAATTTTCGCCGAACTTCGACGATACGCAATCAGAGCCCACAGTCTTACCAGCGCGATTTCCAAATCTCCTCGTAAACGGCTCTAGTGGCATCGCGGTTGGCATGGCCACCAATATTGCGCCACACAATTTGCGCGAGGTAATTGCGACGACGATCCATCTGATTCGAAACCCAGATGCGACCATTGACGAATTGATGCAAATAATGCCCGGACCCGATTTCCCTACGGGCGGCATCATCTACGGTCGGCTGGGGATCCGCCAGGCATTCCATACGGGTCGAGGCAGCATCGTGATTCGTGCCCGAACGAATGTCGAAAAGGTTCCGGGAAACTCGGAGCGTGAACAAATCGTCGTGACCGAGGTGCCATATCAGGTCAATAAGGCCAGACTTCACGCCAAAATCGGCGAATTGATTCGGGACAAGCGCATTGAAGGGATCCGTGACTCCCGCGACGAGAGTGACCGTGACGGTATGCGTCTCGTTATCGAACTCAAGAAGGACGTTTATCCTCAGGTCGTACTGAATCAGCTGTATCGACTTACTGACATTCAAAGTTCATTTGGCGTCATCAATTTGGCAATTGTAGATGGTCGTCCGGCCGTCTTGAACCTCGCCGAGATGCTGCGAATTTTCATCGAACATCGTCGAGAGGTAGTGAGTCGCAGAACGCGTTTCGAGCTGGCGAAGGCCGAGGCGCAGCGCGAATTGGTCGAAGGTCTTGGCATGGCCGTGACTGAGGTCGACGTGGTCATTCGAACGATTCGCTCATCGGCAGATCCCGATGAGGCACGTGAACGCTTGATGCAGCTGCCTTTGCAGGGGCTGGAAGCATTCGTAATGCGCGCAGGTCGCCCAGAGTCTGAGGTGCAGACCGCCAAGGAACATGGCGCCTACACATTGAGCGAACGCCAAGCTCGGGCTATTTTGGAAATGCGACTTCAGCGTCTGACTGGGCTTGAGCAAGAAAAACTTGCGACTGAGTACGGTGAGCTATGCGAAGAGATAGCCCACCATCGATCTATTTTGGCCGATGAGCAACTGCTGATGGAAGTCATCGTGCGCGAACTGGAGGAGGTGAGCCAAAAGCACGGTGATAATCGGCGCACGGACATCGTTGACGACGAAGCGGAAATTCTGATTGAAGACCTGATTCAAGAGGAAGATATGGTTGTTACCATATCGCATCAGGGATATATCAAACGCACGCCGCTCACCACGTATAAGGCTCAAAAACGCGGCGGCAAGGGCAACCGCGGGATGGAAGCCAGGGACGATGACTTCGTCAATCAGTTATTCATTGCATCGACTCATAGCTACGTATTTTTCTTCAGCGATAGAGGGAAAGTCTGGGTAAAGAAGATCTACGAAATTCCCCTCGCGGCACGCACTGCCAAAGGGCGCGCAATAGTCAATTTCATCGAATTGGCGACCGACGAAAGAATTGTGACAATTGCGCCAGTAAAGGCCTTTGAAGAAAACGTTTATGTCACGACACTGACACAGGGCGGACAGATCAAAAAGACCAGCGTTCTTGATTACCAAAACTATCGAGCCAGCGGGATCATCGGCGTCAAAATTGGCGAGGACGATCAATTGCTCGTTGCTAGCGTAACCGATGGTACACAAGACCTCTTGATAGCTACCAAGAACGGGAAATGCATCCGTTTCGATGAGCAGCAAGTACGTCCCATGGGAAGAAATACGGCTGGCGTCAAGGCAGTCGAACTCGAAGACGGTGATGCGGTGGTGGGCATGACCACCACTGATCCCGAACGCAATCAAGTACTTGCGGTGTGTCAGCGCGGATATGGCAAAAAGACGCCACTCGAAGATTTTAGAGTTCAGAACCGCGGGGGCAAGGGAATTATTCTAATTGATTGTAGCGAGCGCAATGGTCCGGTAGTCGGCATCGCTCTGGTTAAAACGGGGGATGAGCTCGTTTTGATCACCGACCGGGGACAGATCATAAGGATGTCCGTCAATGACATTCGGGAAACGGGTCGCAATGCACAGGGCGTAAAGCTCATGAATGTCGAAGACGATGAACGTATCGTTGCCGTTGAAGTAGTGAGCGAACGGGCCGAAGATGAAGCTGGTGAAGAATCGGAAGGTTCGGAAGCACCCTCACCGGATTCCGCCGCTGCTGGGCCAGATTCCGATATTCCCAGTTCAGATTCCGAAGTTCCCGGGCCGGATTCCGACATTCCCCCGTCGACTACCTGAATCGTCGTATGACAGAGCGTTCCGCGCGAACTCGCTCCCGTAAATTGTTGGCCGCATTAGAAGTGGCTTACCCGGATGCCCACTGCGAGTTGGTCCACAAGGATGTCTTTCAACTGCTGGTGGCGACGGTGCTAAGCGCGCAGAGCACCGACGTGGTGGTGAATCAGGTGACACCGGCGCTGTTTCGACGCTGGCCATCCCCCAAGGCGATGGCGGCGGCAAGCGCTGAGGATATCGAATCGACAATTGCTCGTCTCGGGATGTATCGGCAAAAGGCGCGGCACATTAAGGGACTATCCCAGGTCCTATTGGAACAATACCAGGGCCAGGTGCCGTCGTCGCTAGAGGAGCTCGTTAAACTACCAGGCGTCGGACGCAAGACGGCAAACGTCGTTTTGGGCGTTGCCTTTGGAAGTCCAGAGGGTGTGGTAGTCGATACGCACGTGCAGCGCTTGTCGCAACGATTGGGATTTTCGAAAGAAACCCAGCCGGCGGGAATAGAGCAGGATCTCATGACACTATTTGGTCGAGAGAAATGGGATATCATCTCGCACACACTAATATTTCATGGCCGTCGATGTTGTACGGCGCGTAGCCCCGCCTGTGGTGCCTGCCCCGTCCAACAGTTGTGCCCAAGCGCATTTCGGGCAGAGCATGTGGGTCGAAAGAAGGGTTCAGCGGCTTCGAAGAAGAAATAGCCATACGATGCGACGGCACTAGAATCTCCCATGTCAAAACCGCAAATCAGATATTGGCGAAGTCGTCTACTCGGTGTCGGATGGGTGTCTTCGATGCGAGCGACGTTCCGCCATGATATGTTCGATAGTGCGTGTTGTCATCTTGGCCGAGCGCATCTCTTCGCTGTCGAGCAATATCTTGTGTAACGGAATATTGGTGCGAATACCCGTAATGATGAATTCATCGAGTGCGCCGCGCATTCGCTGCAAAGCGGTGTCACGATCTGGAGCATGCACGATGACTTTGGCGAGGAGAGAGTCATAGGCGCTTGGTACCTTCCAGCCCCCATAGACGCCCGAATCGACTCGAACGCCCGCACCGCCCGGAGGATGGTATTCAGAGATGGTGCCCGGCCAAGGTATGAAAGTTTCAGGGTCTTCTGCCGCAATGCGGCATTCAATGGCATGACCGCGCGGCTGCCAAACTTCCTTGGTGGCGAGATCCAAACGCTCACCTGCCGCGGCGCGGATTTGTTGAACGACCAGATCTACGCCGGTTACCATTTCAGTTACGGGGTGCTCAACCTGAACTCGGGTGTTCATTTCCATGAAATAGAGCGCGCCGGTCTCGTCCATTAGAAACTCTAGCGTTCCCAATGTCGTGTACCCTGTCTCGAGCACGGCGCGACGAATGACTTCGATCATCTTTGAGCGTATCTCGTCATTCATCGCAACACAGGGGGATTCTTCGATGAGCTTTTGATGCCGACGCTGTAAGGAACACTCGCGCTCACCCAGTACCCATACCCCGCCGTGCTGATCGGCCAATACCTGAAACTCGATATGTCTTGGATTCTCGACAAAATGCTCCAAGTACATTTCCGGATTTCCGAAGGCGCTGGCGGCTTCTGCCGTGGCGGCTTCATAGGCACGTTGAATGTCCTCAATTCGCTTAACGACGCGCATGCCGCGACCGCCACCGCCCCCGCGCGCCTTGAGAATCACTGGAAAGCCGATTCGCTTGGCTTCAGCAGCGGCATGCTCCGCACTCGTCAACGCCTCGCTGCCAGGAAGCAACGGCAAACCGAACCTAACTGCGGCTTCGCGGGCCGTCAGCTTGTCACCCCAGGTAAGCATCGCACTTGGGGTGGGACCAATAAAAGTAAGGCCGCATTTCTGAACGACCTCGGCAAACGCCGCACTTTCCGATAGAAAGCCGTAGCCTGGGTGGATGGCGTCCGAACCGGTGATCTCAGCGGCAGCAATCAGCGCGGGGATGTGAAGGTAGCTCTTTGCCGCGGGTGCGGGACCTATGCACACGGCTTCATCGGCAAATCTTACGTGAAGTGCGAGTGCGTCCACATCGGAATGCACCGCAACTGTGCGTATGTTGAGTTCACGGCATGCGCGCAAAACTCGCATGGCAATTTCGCCACGGTTGGCAATCAGGACCTTGCGAAACATTGCTTCTTAGTGTGCCGGGGCTTTGCGAATTTTGAATAGACGTTGACCGAATTCGACGCTGGAGCCGTTTTCTGCCAGAATTTCGAGCAGCGTGCCGGTAGTGTCCGATTCGATCTCGTTCATGAGTTTCATTGCCTCGACGATGCACAGAGTCTGGCCCTTGCCAATGTTTTGGCCCGGCTGAACGAACGGAGCGGCTTCGGGTGAAGCGGCGCGATAGAACGTGCCGACGAACGGTGACGTTACGTACGCGATATCGCTGGCTGCGGTCTCCGGCAAATGTGTCGGGCTGGGCGTGTGCGACGACGTGATACTCGTTTGTGGAGCCTGCAGTACGGCAACTTCTTGAATTGGCCTTCGCCCCATATTTATTCGAAGGCGAATCGATTCATCTTCGTATTCGAACTCGCCTACCTCACCTTCACGTAAGGTCTCGATGAGTTCGCGGAGCTTGTCGAGAGAATGTTCCATGAGCTGGCTTTCAGTCGGAAATGGCGAGTGACCGTAGTCACGAGCTTATGATTTGACAACCTTCAGTCGTACTTCGAACCGGACAAATGTGTCTGTCCCGTGGGCCGATAGGGTGAGTAAGCAACACCTGGCGCAATCAACACCATTTATTAGCCAACTGCAACATCATGCGCGGCCGGCTCGAAATGGGGGCCAACTCGCTGGCAATTGATGGAGCTGTCGCCTGCGAAGTTCGAAATAGGTCACGAAAACTCCCAGCCACCAACCCACTCCGGCCAACACCAGACCGGCAACGACGTCGATCACCCAATGCCAACGAAGATACATAGTGGCTGCGATAATATTTATCGCAAAAAAGCCAACGATTGGCCAAGTGTAGCGATAGGGTGCTTGGTGTCGATGCCGGTACGAGAACAGGGTTAAAAATGTCGGTGCCGCCGTATGCAGCGATGGGAATATGTCCTTTTGCGCGCCCCCCGAGGCTACCGTACGCATGACGCTGTCTAACCACAGCCCGTGCGGAAACTTCCGAGTAAATAGGGGGGCTAGTTCACGGACGGGTCCGTAGCCTGGGACCAGCACATAGACGATTTGTCCAATGCAGAAGAGCGTGAGGATTCCGATACTGAATTCGCTGAGCAAGCGTTCGTTTCGCGAGAACATTACGATTGGAATCGAGTGAGATAGGAGCAAGAAGAAATAGCAGAAATAGAAGAATGCAAACCATTCACTAGCAAACGGCGTAATGTGCGAATCTGCCCAAAGACAGCCTTCGAATCCGAAAAAACGCAAGTCAATTGAGTATAGGCTCGCATCGAGGCTGCGCGGGTTGACCAGGGGTAAATAGGCACCCAAGAAGAAGTAGCTAAATTGTACGATGCCTTGAAGAGATAGCCGGTATGCTAGTGGTGCCCACAATTTGTGCGTGAACCGTTGTGCTCTAACGGATACAACCACGGCGGCACAAACCAAGAGCAGCGTTCCCATCTGTAACGCACTGGTTGCTACGCCCTTTCCCTTGGCAGCGAATAGAGCCAAATTTAGGAAGGTCAAGTAACCGAGTACCAGCCAATCTTGAGGTGCAAAATTGGTAAGTATTCGCAAGGGTTGGTTTTTCGCTGTGGGATGCAGGGACAAGTCGTTGTGCTCTAAGTTCGACGCGCGCATGGGCTATTTCACTAAACCCAATACTAGTTACCCAAGCATCGATGTTAACCTAGATATGGCTTTCATGTCTTCGCAATGCTCGACAATTGAGTCTTCACCTCGGACCCTTCTGTGTCACTTGCTGTGCCTGTATCCGAGCTAGTGGCATCTTCCGAAACACGAAGACGTTGCGTCGCCGGTTGTGCACTAGGCAACATCTCGATTGGCTGACCCCGATTAGGGTTGGAGTATGCAATCTGTCCATCGTCAGTTACTTCAGATGCAACGTCATCCCGAACATTGAGCTCGGTGAGCAGACGTTCGGTCATTGCGACGTCAATGCTCAAAGTCTTTGCCAATTGATGCGGCGTTGCGCCAGCGGCGCTCTTCGACATCAGTTCCAGTAACCCACTCTTATAGGCCTTCTCCAAGCGCGAGCGGCGGGTTTTTCGTAAACTCTTCGTCTTCAAGAAGCCGACTACGCTCAGCAGGAGCGTGAAGACCGGCAGGGACGCCAATAATCCAGATGTAAATAGGCTAGGGGAAGTCGCTTCTCGAATAAACAGGACGAATAGCAACCCCACAAGGCCGATTCCCAGTCCCAAGTACGATGCCACCTTTGTCAGCAATGCCAATTTATGTGCATGCGTTGCGGCGCGCAGATCGTCTCGTACGACAGCAATGTGTTCGCAGGACTCTTGAGCCATCCGCGCGGCGCCGCACACCTCGCAAATCCACAGCAATTCGCTATGGGGCCGCATGGACGCTACTGATTGGCACTGCGCGCAACGGCCAATCCTACTGGCCACAGAGCCACAGCGCGAGCAGACCGCCGAGGTCGGATCAACGGGCCCCTGGCAAAGCCTGCAAATCGAGGCCCCTTCTGTGGCTTTAGAAATGGCGCCCGTATTCATAGTTGGCATCGGTACAGCGTTGCCTAGATGTCGTCAAACCAACTTTAGCCTGCGCCAGATTTTGTTGCCTAGCCGGGGATCGGACTTCGCGAATTCAAAGGGATATTGAGCGAAAACCTCGATGCTGCACGGCCCTGGATTTCCAACCCGACAGGACTTTGTCGTGCCCATCAAAAGTGGAATGCGGGAGTGGTTCGAACTTTCGGCCGTTTGTTGCTTACCAATGGGCCACTGAGCGCTGTTTGGGCTGCCAGTGGGTGGTGAAATGAGGCAGGCGCTGATTGCCCCTAGTGCGACGGCTCAGGATAGGCTGGAGTACAGTCGGGGCCAGCTCGTGCCGACGGCCCCCAGGTAGGTCCAAGTGCCACCGATCAAGCTTTCGGAACCACCAGCTGCTGAAGGATGATCGGGCTCTCCGCGGAACTCGAATTGGACCCCCAAAATTGACCGAATTTGACCGATAGGTGCTCCAGTGCCTGCGGTCGTATGGGCAAAAAGACGGCGGGTACATGAGTAATATCGAAGCCGCAACGCATATTCGCCGACCGTGTTTAGCAGGGTAGGCGCCGCGATTGCCTTCTGCTAGCCTCGCGCACTCATGACTGCCCGTTCAGCTCACTGGCTAGCGCCGTTGATTAGTATATCCATTTTACTTTGCTGCGTAAAAGCGCTGGCAATGCCAGGTTTCTACGTTGGAAAGAATCCCAGTAAGCGTGTTAGTCACGCAAGCTTCGTGGTCATCATGAACAGGGGTGAGCAAAGTGCAGTCTCTGTGATGCCGGACTTCGACGGCCCGTTTGAGCCATTCGCCCTGGTTCTGGCCGTTCCAAGCGATGTGACATTGGACCACATCGTTACGCTTCGTCGGGAGTTTGTCGATCGCGTCGATCAGCTTTCGGCGCCGCGCTTTCACGAATTTTGGGAAACCGACCCATGCGACCCAGCCAAGGAACTCCAAGAGTGGGAGCGAGATCTGCACGTGTCAACGAGCGGAGACAACTTCCTCGGTGGCAGCGCCGATTTGGGTCCGACCAAAAAGGTCCCCAAGGAAATGCTCCTCAATGTGAAGAGTGAGCAGAAACAGGGCGAGTACACATTCCTGTTGCCAGAGGAGGATCAGACTTTTCTCGACTTTGCCAAGGGACGTGGATGGGTTTTTACGCCGCAGATGGAAGAGGCCGTTACGCAGTATCAAGGCAAGGGACTGAAATTCGTTCTTGCCGAGGTCGACCCCAATCGAATCGAGCTAATTGGGGGAGAACGGGCTCAGATGTCCCCAATCCGGTTTTGGACATCTCAGCCGTATCGCACGATACCCGCCCGGCTAGGCCTGTTGAGCTCGAAGGACCCGCAAGAACTGTTCGTGCTCGTTATCGATCCGCAGAAGCGCTTCGTCCCCAAGAACTACGAAGTGAGCTACCCTCCCACCAACGTTCAAGTCGATTTCGTCGTCAAAGAGCGGATGGGTGAGTTCTTCGGCGGACTACACGACATGTGGCTGGCGAAGCACCCAAAGACATGGTGGCTAGAGTTCGCGTGGTCTGCTGACGGTTGTGGTCAGCCCTGCCCCAACGAGCCCCTGCTCATCAATGAACTCTTGACGCTCGGCGGCGACGTATTCGAACAAAGCGTGCCCGACGATGAAAGGAACCCCAAGCCACCGCCGCTGACGGACGAAGAGAAGGCGCGTCGCAAGGCCGAGCTGGACGAGGCAAAGCCCGCCGATCGATTCAAGCTCAAGATTCAAATGGACGATGATCGCAAAGAGCTTTACCGCCGTAAAGCTTTGCTCGAGCGAAATCACTACATCGTCACACGCCTACACCATCGAGTCAGCGACGCAACATTGCCGACAGATGTTGAAGTGGGACCGGTGGACGGTGGTCTCCAAGGTGGAGTACTTTTGCCTACTGGACCGAAGGGCGACATCACTCTCGACGTCAAACCCGCCGATGCGGAGCGTATGCAGACGCGGTACCTGTTCTTTCACCCCTGGAAGGGGATGCAGGCTTGCGAAGCTCCCGCGCGATGGCGTTGGGGCAAACCACCACGGACCTATCGGGGCCTCCGAAAGACCTGGGTCGTCGAGGATTTGGCCCGCAAGAGCCGTACGCAGATCAAACCGGCGGACGTCGTGAGAACGCCCTTGCCGGAATTCGGACTCACGGGTGAACCGCCCAAGCCCCTCGATGCGGGCCTTGACGGTGGACTCGAAGGCTCGACCCCAAAGAGCGGTTGTCATTGCAGTGTTCCGGGCGCAGGCCGAACGCGGCACCTCTTCGGGTTTGGGCTATTAGCTCTAGTCGCCGGTCTCGCATTCCGACGTCGACGGCGTTAATCTCAAAAGGCCTTCCTAAGTACCAACTTCAGCCCGATTCTGAAGATGCGCGCGTTGGACTCACGCGTGAGGATTGTGCATCAAAACGGGCCCAACCATCTTGTCGGGTTTTGCCGAGCTAGGCTTTTGCTGCACGCGCTGGCGCGAGAAATAGTCAACGAGCCAGTCGCGGGCAATTTCATTGGCCTTTTTCTGCCAAATTGGGCCATTTTTCAAGAGTACGCTGATTACGACTTCCGGCTGCTGGCTCGGCGCAAACCCAATAAACCAGCTATAAGTCTTGTCCTGCTCGCCGAGCGTACCAGTCTTTCCCGCAACAGGGATATGAGGCAAATAGGGTCGACCACGCTCATCGTGAAATGCTCGCCGACAGGTACCCCGCCGCACCGTTACCTCCATCATTCGCCGTAGTACGGAAGCGGTTTCTGGCCGAATGGCTGAAAATCCATCGGTAGCTAGGTCGGGAGCTGTCGATTCGGTTTCGAACAGTCGCAGTGGTAAGGCGCGACCTCCACTTGCAACGACATACGCAAGATAGGCTGCCCCCAATGGCGATAGGCTCGAGCCCGTGAATCCGGTGGCGTTTCGCGCAAATGTTAGCGGCTCTGACTCACTGTGAAATTGACCTAAGGGTATTCCAATTTCCAAGGGCAGCGCTGAGCCAAAGCCGAATCGATCGGCATAATTTTCAAGGTCTTCCGGCTTTAGATATTGATTTGCGAGCTGTGCGAATACGGCATTGCGACTAAAGCCAAGCGCTTCAGCAAAAGGCCTACACTGCACGATGCCGGAATGTGGCGTAAGTAGATGTTCGGCTCCGATACTATGCACGCCGCCCTCCGTGCAAACGCTTCGCTCCTGACTGATATGCGCATGTTCTACCAATGCAGCGGTCGTCACAATCTTGAAGACGCTTGCGGCTGGGAACTGACGACCGAGCAAGATACTCTCGTTGCGTGATGTGGCTGTGGGCCATTCCGTCAACACGAGCACTCTGCCAGTCGCGTACTGTATCGCTACGAGGGCCGCCGCCTCCGGGCGGATCGACGCGAGCATCTGATGCGCAGCTCGTTGCATCGAAATATCTACGGTGAGCGGCCAGCGATTGCCGCGCTCGTCCTTCACCGCTAGGACCGAGCCATCTTTCTGCGCTTGGGTGATGTCTACGTAGACCAGCTTTTGCCTTGCCGGCACGGAATCCGCGAATTTCGTCCCTTCGTCACCCCGACTCTTGAACGCCGTGAGCGTCAGAAAGGCAGAAATTCCGACAAAGCTGATAAGTCGCACCCAGACTGACTAGTCAGATTCCCGGTATTTGGGCAAATATTCGTCAACATGGCCCATATTCGCTGCAAAACGCCGCGTCAGTGTAACTAGAGTTCGAATGAAACCTTGGCGGGATAGCTGCCTGGGGATTTGAACTTTGCGCGCTTGATGACGGCGACTAGGCAATCTGCCTTGGACTCTCCGACTGTGTCAGGAGGTGCCACGCCAACGGATATTGCCGAGCCCCGCGTGTCGATATACGCAGTAATCTGGTAGGTGCCACCGCCGCCACCGGTGCATTCTTCCAAATGTTTATGCACCTTCTTTAGTGTATCTTCTACGTCATCTGCCGTCCATTCAACGGGTGGCCGAGCGTCATTGGGCATATCGAAAGAGAATGATTTCCGAACTTGACCTTTACGGCCACCCACTGGCTTCGGCCACGTTCGGCCTCGCAAAACTTGGAGCATGCAGGCCTCCGTGTCCCGGTCGCCGAGTGTCGAACGTTCGAGACGCGCATCTTCAGCTTGTCCGTCCTGATTTATCCCAATGAATATGGCGATGTCACCGCCCAAGAGTTCTACGCGACTTGCACCTTTCCTCACACAGCCCATTAGGCCAGTTTGCGCCTTTTCGAAAACGCGATTGACAGCGTCCTCGTTCAAGGCACCCACTTCTGAAGAGACACCGATGCCACTGGACTCTGGGGGCGTTTCGGTCCGAACGTTCTGTGGTGTATTGACCACAGGAGCCGGCTTCGAACCGCAGGCTATTGTCTGCGGTAAGACAGTGAGTGCCAACAAAGTACCTATGCAAATTGGCTTCATATAAATTGGTCATCCCGGCTAAATAGCGAGTGTTTCATTGGTGTGAGGGATTCAAGGACAGGTCTTTAATAGTACGGCGTGACTCAGCGGCAAGAGCTTCGCAATCAGGCCGGGCTTTGGCGACACCGCAACGGCCAGATCCGCACATTCTAACATTTCAAAATCAAATTCGCTGTCTCCAAAGCAAGCCATCCAAGCTAAATTTCCGGACTGCCTTCTAAGTAGCTTGCATTTGTTTGCGCCGAACGGAACGTCATCGAATATTTCCGGCTCGATGACGCCATGACGAGTCTTTG
>PMCK01000568.1 GCA_003154095.1 Myxococcales bacterium
CACTCCGCAAAGCACTCGAGTCAACCCGGATTTGCAGCGATGAGTGGACGCGAACGTTGCCCGAAGTAACTTGAGGAGAGTTCTGATTCGGATTCTGCGCCGGTGCCGGTGTCTGTATCTGTATCGGTGCCGGAATTAGTGCCTGTGCCTGTATCGGTGCCGGTGTCTGTTCCTGAAGAAACCGAGTGGTACAGATACCGAGACCGGTACGGGTACCGAAACCGGTACAGGTACCGAAACCGGAACAGGTTCCGGTACAGAATCCGATACAGATAATCCGGCACCGGATCCGAAACAGATTCCGAATCCGACACGGATTCCGAGACCGGATCCGAAACTATCGGAGCAATTCGAAGCTAACCTCTCCATGGTTGGTCTTCACCGTTAGCAGACCCTGATTGAAATTCATTACTTCGGGATCTCCAGGAATCCCGAGTGTTTGCAGGACTTTGCCCGAGTGTGCGTCCCGGACTTGGATGATGCGCTTTTCGGCGGTAAATCCGTATCCGGTGATCAGGTAGTCATCGCCGACCAGCACGAGATCTCCGTTCGAAGTATAGTTGTTAGACTTCCACAAAACGTGACCGTCGCAGAGATCGACGGCAACCACAAAGCAACCACCCTGGGGAAACTGCTTGGCATAACCATTGAATTGCACGCCGATCCATGCGGCGCTTCCCTTGCGAATCACCGAGTAGATCGACGTAAACGGAGGGATCACTTCCTTACCGAGAGTAACCGGATAGCCGCTGCCGTCAGTTAGATAAGCCTGGTAGCTGCATTGATTCCCCGGCCAGTTGCGACCACTCATTCCGGCGGGTGCAATGTTCGAGAGCGCCACAGTGACGCCATTATTGAGTTTTCGCCCGAGATTCGGGTAGCTGGCAAGATGAGCGGGTGAATCGTTACAAGGGGAGGCGCGCCCCAATAAGTCAGTCATGCGCTCACCTTCACCCTTGACGATGTTCGTCGAGTAACCGACGTGACGGTTACGTCCCGCGCGCAGCAATGGCCCAAGGTTTCTCGGCTTCCAATCGGCTGCAGCACATGCGTGCGCCGAAACCGGGCGCGGCTCAGGATCCAGCATCCAAAGTGGCCTCGATTGTCCCGGCAGCGCCTGAAGCGACGCCTCCACCGGCCCCACATCAAGCACGGCCGATGTCGGCGACAGCTCGCAGCGACCAGACTCGCAGCTTGCCCGATATCGGGACGCAGTGCTCGACACCGAACACGCACCCTCGCGGGAGCAAACACCTCTTGATGGGCGACTGCATACAAGGGGCGGAACGTTGCGGTTTCTCGAGTATACGCCGGGGCACGCGCAGTCATCACCGCAGGGTTCCGGTACCGACTCGACGACACAGTCTTCGTCGATCCTGCAAAAAGCGCGCATCTCTACGCTCGGAAATGCCGGTATCGGACGTTGACAGCCGGCAAACCAAGGCTGCCCGATCTCAGCCGTCATCAGTTCGGGACGCTGACTGACAGGTGTGATGGGACCGAGCGGCCACCCGTGGCGCACCCATACAAATGGCATCCCCGTCACGGTGCCGCCTACGTGTCCGTCCGAGCGCGTGATGACAATCGAGGGCGGTTTGGGCGACTCTTCCTCGCCCAACAAAGCGACGCGGAGCCAAGTCCCCGCCTCCACGTCGAAAAAGGTCGCGTCCCCGTGAGCCACGCCGAGCAGCGGATAACAGGGGTGCCACTGAAGATCTGTGACTTCGCCGCTAGGGATGCGCAATTGCCGAACGACCCTAAGCGTTGCGGCATTGATCAGATCGACCACGTGGTATCGTCCGACGATTGCTGCAGCCCACCTGCCATCGCTGCTTACGGCAATTCGGTTCACATGACGACGGACTCCTTCGATGGCCTGTGCGCGCGGGCCAGCCCGCAGCGACCATACGAGTAATTCGCCCCCGTCATGCCCTGACAAGAGACGCTCGGGGTCGAGCCATGACAAGCCCATTGCCAAGCTCGGGATTTCGGTATCGAGCGCGACGGCTCCAGTCATCGAATTGACCACTTGCAACGTGTTGCGTCCCGCGAGGGCCACATAGTCTCCGCGCGGGCTCCATTCCCCATGGAAGTAATTGTCGCGCCTTTGCGGAGTGAAGCGCAGTAGCTCTCGACCGGTTGCAACATCCGAAATGAATGCCGCGCCGGTGCGATTGCCTAACACAAGAAGTCGGGAGCCGTCTGGAGAGAATCGCGCCTCGCGCTCGGAATAGTAACTCGGATCTTCGATCAGCCGACGATGAACGCCGTTGCCCAAATTGACGACGTCGAGTACCCCGGGCGTGCCGGCGGCATAGTGCGTGCCGTTGGGAGAGAAAGCCAAATCATCAATGGCATCCGATTCGTGAAGGAGGAACGGCACGGGAAAGGTTTCAATTTCCCTACCCGCGAGCAAATCGATCAGGTGATGACCTGCAAAGTGCTCTGCCAAATCGACGAGCCGCCCCCCGGGGTGAAACGTGATGTCGCTGATTCGTCGTTGTGGTGACGCTGCTCGAATCACCGCCCCGGATCGCAGGCTCAGAATATCCATTCCCCTGCCTTGAGACGCCCCGAGGCAGCTGTCGTCACCGCACCAGGTGATGTCACCGGGACTGCCGTCGAGAGGAAAGTCTTTGACAAGGCTACCCGTTCGCGAATCGTGAATGGCCAAGCGGCGCTTGTATTGGAGGGCGAATAGCTGTCCCGACGGGGAGAATCCGATAACGCTGGCGCGCGCTTGCGGGTAGTTCATCAAAGTCCGACCCTCACGATCCAACAGCACGACCTGTTTGCTCGCGTCGACCAAAAGGTGAGTACCGTCCGCTGACCAATAAAGATAATTGGCACCTGGGATCTGTGCGAGCCGCCGGGGGCTCACTAGCCGAGGGAGTTCAGCCATGAGCAGCGTATCGTCTGGACCGATCCAAACGACCTGATTGCCACTCGGCCCCAGCGCCCACGAAGGGTTCCAGCGACTGCCTCCGTTCGCCGACGCAATGATGGCACCAGTGGCGACATCGATCACCTTGAGCGATGGGTCTCGCCCAACTAACAACTTTCCACCCATGACAAGCCTAATTTGGCCCAAGGCGGCAGCGAAGAGTGGGCGGGGTTGCGCACCAGCGGTCGGGTAATAGTGAGTATACTCCCTACCCGACGTAACGAAAGCCGGACCGCCAGGGTCGCAAGCGATCTCGAATAGGGGCCCGGGCTCATTGCCCAGCGAGCTCCGCTGTCCCGTCGCAAGCTCCCAAACCGCAAGCTCCCCCGACACATCGCCCGTGTAGACCGCGCGGCCATCAGGACTCAGCGTGATAGCGCGTAACTCAGCGAGCGCACCCGGCAACACTGCTTGAATCGCCGCCGTTCGCGTATCTTGAATCAGCAGGTCGGAGTCATTGCCGCGAATAATCAGGGGCAACGTTGGGTGAGCGACGAGTGTGAATCCACCACCGAAATCCGATCCTTGAACGAGCGCGACGTCAGACTCAGAAGTCAGACCTTGGGTGGCGGTCCCCATTGGACCAAAGGGTTCAGATGCCGGACCGCTGAGCCCGTTCGTGCGTGTCACCGATCTCGCGCAGCCGAACCCACCGATTGCGGTTGCGACGAGCAGGGCGCATGAGCCGAAAAAACCCGCAATGCCAGCATTCATGGCGCGAACGTACCAGAATTGGGCATCCCGCGCAGCAGTTCCGTTCGTCCTCCNNCCTGCAAGGGCATGATCAAACACGAGCGTTGCGCGGTAGGGCTGGCGTTCGCCTCCGCGGCCCTTGGAATTGGCGAGACAATAGGTTACTACCGGGATGACAATGAAGCGTCCAACACACACCCACGGCGGAGAGCGACGGCGCGCTCGTCTGCTGAGCCGCAAAGCAAGGTCATTGGTGAACACGTTGGTCGGGATACGCACTTGGATCGTCGTGGCGCTGTTGCAGTTCGCGCTCGGTTGCACGGGGCGGCCGTTGACCAATCGCTCGACACACGTGGTGCCCGACGTGCGCATGGCCAAAAATGGGCAAGGTTACAAGGCGCCCAACCAGCACGGTCCTGCGGCGCCACCACCGTTCGAGCTCGTGCCTCAGCTGGGTCACGGCCTCGGCGTTAGTGGTATTTCGATTTCTCCAAACGGTAAGGTAGCGGCAACGGCCAGCGCGGACAATTCGGTGCGCATCTGGGATGCCGAGACGGGAATCATGTTGCGGCAACTCCCAATCGGCGAGCAAGTGCATGATGTCGCCATTTTGCACGATGGCAAACGCGCCGTTGTGGTTGCCGGCTATGATGTGCAGCTCTGGGACCTGCTGGGTGGTGCGCGTCTCGCAAAATTCAAGACCGAGCGGAGCGCGGCGATGCGTGCCAGGCTTTTGAATCAACCGGACTGGGTGGTCTTCGGGGATGCCGGGGGAGGTATCGAGCTCTGGGACCTCGGGCGGTTGCAACGCGTGCGTCACCTTTTTCCGGAAGTCGGCGAAATGAACATCGTCTGGGGCCTGGACGTTTCAGCTGACGATCGTAGCGTGGCAGCCGCGTTTAGCGACGGAACCATCAAGATCATCGACCTGCAAAGCGGCCTGCTCGAGCGCGAATGGGCGGCACATTCGCATGCTGCAAGAGGCGTTCGCTTCTCCCGAGATGGCGGAACTTTGACTAGCTTTGGTGACGACAAAACGATTCGGCAATGGAACGCCAAAACGGGTGTGCGGCTCAATTCCCAGTCGTTTGGCGAGGCGATCAATGCCGCAGCGTTACTGACGGACCAGAGCGCGCTCATCGGTTTCTATCAGGGCAACCCGAAGATCGTGGACTTGAACACCGGAGGTGTCATAAGGGATCTGCAGCCATGGCCAGGTGTGTCCGCCGGAGGCGTGGCGGCTGTAGCCGTAAGTCCCGATGGTCGTCGGAGTGTCACGGGCGGTCACGGTGGTTCGGTCCTGTTCTCCAACCTCGATGACGGCACGCCAATTCACGCCACTGCGGGGCGGCGATCCGGGATTATGGCGCTGGCCCTTTCGCCGAGCGGTGGCGAGCTGGCGGCCGCGTATTACGGCGGTGAGGTCGATATCTGGGATGTGGCTTCGGGCGCTCGCCTGCGCCAGATCCCAGATGTCCACGACGACCACTGCAGCTGCTATGTGGCATACACACGCGACGGACGCCGGCTCTTGCGCTCGGTTCGCGAGAACCTTTACGTTTGGGATGCGCGCAACGGCGAGTTGTTGCAAACAATCAAGGCGGCGGGTCCGCTTGACCAACGCGCGTTGGCCGTATCGCCGAATGGTCAGCTTGCGGCGACTGCCGGAGGCATGATTGCCGTCTACGCGATCGACAGCGGTCGCCTACTCTGGACCGGTCCCCGCAATCAGAACCTTATCGGTTTGGCGTTCACGCCCGACAGTGCCCGCTTGGTGGCGGGCACCAATGGGCACGGAATAACCATCCACGATGCAACGAGTGGCGCTGAACTGCGGCGGTTCAATGGGCCCGCGGCAGACCTCGACGGCATCGAGTTTTCCGATGCGAATACGGCGTTGCTCCGGGGGAGCAACGGTCTTTCGCTGTGGAATCTGCAATCGGGCCAGTCGCAAGGAAAGCCTTTGAAGCTTCCGGGCGTCGGGAAATGGGCGCTGAGCGCCGATCGTAATTGGGTGATCGCCAGCCACGGCGGTCAGGTGGCTCTATTGAACGTGCACACTGGAGAGTGGCGGCGGCAATTCGCGTCGCATATCGAGGAGATTCGCAGCATCGTGCCTTCGCGCGATGGAAAGCTCGTCTACACGGCAAGCTTTGATGGGACGATCAGGGTCATACCGTTCGAAACGCTGCTAGCCGCCGAGCCTAACGAGGATTTTCGTCCGCTGGTCTGGCTAGGCGATCGCAATGAATGGCTCGCCTATTCCACGGATGGCTATTTCGATGCCTCACGCCGAGGCGGTGGTCTGGTAGCCGCCGTTTCGGGGCTCGACGGGTTTCGCGTCGATCAACTCGCCGTGCGCAACAATCGCCCGGATATCACGCTCGGGCGAGTTGGTCTGGGGACCAAGGAGTCTTTGTCTGTGTACGAAAGGCGCCACGAACAGAGGCTGCGCCGTCTTGGGCTCAGTGAATCCGAGCTAGCCGACAACCTGGCGTCGGCTCCCCAAGCCAACATTACGGAATTCTCGCGAGCGGGCCGCCGCGCCCATCTGAAGTGTGTGTTTTCGGGCAACGGCCGACAGCTCAAACGCTACTACCTATTCGTCAATGACGTGGTCGTGGGTGATGGCGAGGGAACGTCGTTAGCCGGCACGGACGTCACCGTCGACCTCGACGTGGACCTTGCGTCGGGGCGCAATAAGCTCGAAGTGAGCGCGCTCAACGACGTGGGCGTCGAGTCGCTGCGGGACGTGAGAACGGCAAACGTGGCCGAGCCGGTTCGCGGCAACCTATACTATCTGGGCTTCGGCGTTTCCCGGTACGCAGATCCGCGATTGACATTGAGATACGCCGACAAAGACGCGCTCGACCTGGGCAGTTCGCTGAAGAAAATGGAGGGTCGCGGCTTCGACAGGGTGTTTGTGCACACACTAACAAATTCCCAGGTTACCAAGTCGTCCATCGCAAAGGCGCGCGAGTTTCTCGCGCGCGCAAGCGTGGACGACATTGCCGTCGTGTTCGTGGCGGGCCACGGGATTTTTCGCGATGGCCCCGATGAGCAGTACTACTTTGCAACGTATGACACTGACATCGCCAGGATCCACGAGACGGCTGCAGGTTACGGTCTGATCGAGTCGCTTATGACCGGCATTGTGCCGCGCAAAAAGCTTTTGCTGCTAGATACCTGCCAATCGGGAGAACGCGATGGTGAACAAGAGGAAACACGCGTGAATGCCGGCAACAGCCGAGGACTCGTCGCGCGTGGCATTCGTATTCAAGTACTCGAGTCAGGCGTATCGGGTGTGCACGGTCCGAGGTTCACCGCTCACCAAGATCGGTTTATTTTCAACGACCTGTCGCGTCGCTCGGGCACGATTGTATTCTCGGCCGCGCACGGCTTCGAACTCTCGTACGAGGATGATCGGCTTCGAAACGGCACATTCACATTCGAACTCGTGCGCGCGTTGACTCAGCCGGGCGCTGACGTAAACCACGACGGTTGGCTCTCCACGGACGAGCTGCGCAATTACGTGACGCAAGCCGTGTCGAATCGCACACACGGCCTGCAAAACCCAACCGTCGATCGCGACAACCTCGAGGCGCTCTTTGGATTTCCGATCTTGGAACGAGCCGCTAAGCGGCCGAAATAGCGCGACCATCTGCCGGGCCCGAGCTAACTCGAGGAGAGTTCTCATTCGGATTCTGTGCCGGTGTCTGTTTCTGTATCGGTGCCGGTATCTGTGCCCGTTCCCGTATCGGTGCCGGTGTCTGTTCTGAAGAAACCGAGTCCCGGTACCGAGACCGATACAGGTACAGAATCCGATACAGGTACCGGTACAGAATCCGATACCGACACGGATTCCGAGACCGGATAGGCCCAAAACTCCGCACGGAATTTCGCGTCCCCACAACCGCGCCAAGGAATTCGCACCTCCCAAACGCATTCCTAAGCAGCACCGCCGACCACTCAAAGTGCTCTGACCCACGTTCGCACAGCGTCCAGGACCACTGCGAGTGCTCCAATCCACCACGCCCTTGTACGATTTTGAACACGGAGTGATTTTTAGCGTGAACCCCCTGCTACAAAAATATCATCGAGCCCCAAAAATCGCCGAACGCCCGTGAATTTCGAACGATCAACCCCGAAAAATTACGCCACGCTCGCGGTTTCAACCGCTCGCAGCTTTCCAGCGCGTAGAACGCTCGCGTTTTCGACCACTCGCAGGTCTCCAGCGAACAGAACGGACGCGCTTTCGATCACTCCGAGTGCTTCATCGCACAGGGGTTGCGTGACGTTGAGCACTCGGAGTGGTTTTTGGGGTCGCAGCGGCACGCTACGCCCGGGTTGCCCTAGGGCACGTACTACTCAAACGTTCGAAAGCCGGGGTGGCTCGCGAGGTTTGCGTCGAACGTTGCAACGTCGCCGATGTGGCCGCGTTGTTGAAGCACAACCAGAGCGGCGTCGTTGTAATTGAGAGCCCCGGCAGTTTGCTCGATAACCTCGAGCACCTCAGAAAACAGCGGCTCAAGCTTGCCCTGTGTGAATGCGACTTGATTGCTTGTAAACCAGCCCCGCACCTTCTGCAGATTTGCGGAAGATTGGGTGGTCGCTGTTTTCGTTGTGCGGTCCGCCGACAAAGCACCGAAATCGCCTCCTGCAATACCAAGTCGATTACTTGGAGAGCATCCCCGTTTGCGCGGATTCGCTCGCCTAGTTCTTCGGCCCGATCGTGCAGCGAGTCGTGCTGATCGAGATGCCCGATAAGCACGTTCGCATCAAGGACAACCTTAGCCATCGTAGAGGGCCTTGCAGTCCTCGTCAGCGTTGCCGCCCAACGATACGATTCCTTTCACCTCGTCGAAACTCTCCCAAGACAAGGTGGGTAGGTCATTTGGCAACCCTTGAAGCTTGGCGGCTCGAATCACTAACTCGCGGTCGCCTTCATTCAATTCAGCAAGTTGCCGCACGAGCGGCTGGAGCGGCTCGGGGACCACGGGGGCGGCTGATGGTGACCTAGGCGGTGCCATGGTTACAATCATACACCCTCCGTCTTTACCTCGCCACTGCAAGGAAACGCCGCAATTGCCGCCTGCAAATCACTGGCAACCATGTCAGCGTACCGTTGAGTGGTGGCAAGGTCGGCGTGGCCAGCCAATCGCTGCACAACTGTCGTCATACGTGATCCGTGTCGAAGGTTTGAGTAACTTCAGAAGCGTTTCGCGAAAGTGCCTCACAGGTCTCCAGCGAACAGAGCGGACGCGCTCTTGACCGCTCGAAGTGCTTCAGCGCACACAGGCATCGCGCTTTCGATCACTTCGAGTGCTTCAGCGCACAGGGGGTACGTGACCTTGAGCACTCGGAGTGGTCTTTGGGGTCGCAGCGGCACGCTACGCCCGGGTGCAACCAACAACTAGCGCACACCCGCGCCGCCGGTAATCGTTGCCCGCACCGTTCCACGCTCCGCGACACGCAAGTAATAACCGCGGCACGTCGAGGAACTGCGCGGGGCTCAGCGGATCGGCATCCACGAATTCATGGCCGCCGTCAGCACCACCTTCTGCCGCTCGCACAAGTCGAACGGCGCATTTTCGATGCCCTCCATGCTGTCGCTGCATTAATCGATTAGAGCAGGTTTCTCCTCGGATTGCACTCTTCGCGCCATCTGGAACTGAACTGAATCTTATCGGCTAACGCTTGAGCTGCGAAGGCCAGCATCAACGTTGAAGCTTGAATCATCGCTTCAAGTCCATTAAAATGCAATAGTAAACAGAGCGGCCTTCGTCAGATCCAAGCGTGAGTTAGGGGGCGATCTGCATGATGTCGTCTGCCTCTCAAATGCGTCCTAGAGTTTTGCATCGCCTCGAGCACGATGCAATTTCGGCAAGGTCATCATCAAATCCACATGCCAATCGCAAAGTACCATCCGAAGAGGAACCAGAGACCCGTGCCCAAGGCGGCTAACCAGGGACTCCGCCGCCAAAACCACATGCTGAGTGGAATCAAACATATAGTTGACGAGAAAGTGAGAAGACCCACGGCCCCACCGATGTCCGCCCGGGATATTGCAGTCCACCATCCCAGAATCGGTCCCAGAGTTATTGCAAGGCCTAGACGAATTCCTTGTGTTGCGCTGTTGCCGGTGGAAGCAGACAAAAGGCCGACAGCGCAGCTAGCAACCAGTAACGCGGCTCCGCAGATTGCTACTTGCCACTGAGTAGATATCACGGGTTCGATGCTGTGAATTGTGTCGCCGGGCGGAGTGATGTCGGGAATGACTTCGCGATTCTCCGCCACCACTACCGTGCCCGCAATGAAATCGTGAAATGCGCGTCGCTTTTTGTTGAACAACATCACGACGACTTCGCTCCAAATCCAAATATTAGCGCATGTCATCGTCCAATCATGCCATGGTGGTGCATAAGCACTTATGTTGGATTCGCGTTGAAGCCAATTGAACCCGTAATAGTCGGAATCGGGAATGGCTCCCAAAGCGATGAATGTGGCAATGACACCAAGCAAGGCGAACGGTATGTCCACCGAATTCCGCAACCATTGAAGCCGTTGGCTGATCTGTGCGTCAAACACTCGCATGAATCCACGGTGTCCGGCAAATCCATGTGTTACGGTCAGAAAATCCACAGCCAGAACTGGACCGGATGGCCCGCGCTCGGCCGCTGCGGACGCCACGTCAGGCGCTCGAATTGCCGACACCCAATATCCAAGCCTTGACTCATTCGACTGCAGGGCTTCACGGTGTGAACCTGAGCGAATGCCCTCGGCGACGAACTCATAGCGACTGCGATTCCAATAAAATCGCGCGCGATAAAGCTGATTTCCCAGAGCTGAGCCGGCTGGGAGCACGGCAAGGCAAACTAGAACAGGAAGGACCGTGCGCCATCCAAACCGTCTCCACCGGATGGCGAGGAGCACGATATGAACTACCAGTGCAAGCAGTAAGCATAGAGTCCCGAGGAGCACAAATCCCATCAACGGGACCCCCGCTCCGTCGAGTGTGACCACCACGAGCATGGTAGCGGACAGGACATAGGTGAACCACCCACCAACAGTTTTCAGTAATCGCGACAACATCGGTCCACCTAACGGCTTTGTGCTTCACCAGCGGCCCAGAAAGTCCCGCCAGCGAGATTCAAGTTACCAAGACAAGCGGCAGCCTTAAGTCGGAATGCCCCATTTCCGGTTGGCTAATCCCGCACTTCAGGCGGCAATATGACCAGCCTCGCCATGTTTCAAACCGGTGGCCATTCCGGAGATAGGCGATAACGTGCGGGTGACCTTGTGTCGCACCAAGAGCCAACAAGATCACCTGAGGGTCTGCGACCCATAATGTGCCCTCCGGTGTGGGCATTGGTTGGCGCCAGTAGCCAAGAGCTCGCAACTTCTTCATACGAACGGCTCCGCTCTTAAGACATACCTGAGTTCCAAAAAAAGGGAAGGCTTTTAGCCGAATGGCCAAGTTCACTGCCTTCGAAGTTTCACCGGAACGTACTCGTACGGCTCTTTCGTGAATGGATTGGTCATTGTCCGCGCGCGACTCGGATCAGGCTCGAACATGAGGTCCCAGATCTTGACGCCTGCGACCCAATCAATGCGGCGTCAAAATTGCTTCTGGTCGCAGTAGTTCACTCTGGCTCCCCTTGAACG
>PMCK01000210.1 GCA_003154095.1 Myxococcales bacterium
TCTGCCAGTTCCGCCACCCTCGCTTTTAGTTTTATGGCCCATCGCGTGGCCCATCGTTTGCCGACCTCGACCTTGGCGGTTGGTTGGACTGAACTCCGGTAGCGCATGGGAGAGCTCCTCTAGCTCGGTCACCCCCGGTCCTGCAAGCTCCTTTGCTTCCTGTCGATATTTCAATATCTCGGTGGACTTGTGGCCGGTCCGCTGCCTGACCCAATCCTCATTTTTGCCCAGGGCCAATGACCGGGTCACGAAGGATCGGCGAAAAGAATGCACCCCAAAAGGCTGCTTGAGCTTGGCGCGGGATGTCAAATCGGCGCGCTTTAGCCCAGCTTTCTTGAAGTGAATTCGCAGCAAATCAGCCATGTGATCCAAACTGAGTGGACGACCATGCTCGTCGGTAAATACACGTTCATCGGCCTTGGGGTTGCCCCTCATGGCTCGCCACGCTTTCAAGGATTCGGCCACACCTGGCGATAGGTGCCACCACCGTGCGTGGTCAGTCTTGTTTTCGTCCAGCGTTATCGTCGGGTGCTCCCGCTTGAGCTCAAGATCACCCCAAACAAGAGCGGCCGCTTCAGACCGGCGCACACNNCGATGCAAGAAACCCCAAAGCAACCGGTAACAAAGCGGCACTTTCGCACACCTAAGGAGTGCCCCATCTTCTTTTGGCAACAAGATCGGGAACCGCTTGCGCGGGCCCGGCTTAGGGAGCCAACCACGGGGCAACGGGTTGCGGTCAATGTAGCCAGCTAGCTCCGCGAGATTCAGTATTCGATTCAACAGGCCCGCATATTGTCGCCGCGTGCCACGTTCGAGCTCTTCGCGCCCCTGTGGTATTGGCAGGTTTCGAAGTACCGCGTCGCAGTCTGCTCGCGTGATTTCTTGAATCTTATTGGGGCCGATGATTGGGAATACGGCTTTTTGCAATCGCTTGCGCGACGATTCTTCCCAATCCTCGGTCAGCTTATTGACTTGATCGGGGAAACGCTTTTGTAGCTTTCCGTCAAGCCACTCCTCGGCCACTTGTTGGAAGGTCACACCAAATGGCTCGGCCATCGGCGCAGCCTTGCCGGAGCAATAGATCGCAATCGCGCTTAGGGCATCCGTGAGAGCCTTGCCACCGGGCGCGGTCGCTACTTCTTCGAGCAGAATACGGGCCGCTTCCGTTTTGATGTGGCCAGCCTTGCGTAGGTGACGCGCTTGCTCAGCCAATAGTAATGACCGGTCCTCGGCTTCTTTCGACGTTCGACACGTAGGCAACCAAAGGACCAAGCGTTTGCGCCCACTGGGGCCAGACACGAGATTGATGCGTGTCTGGTATCGGTCACCCAACAACCGAACGTTGCCCTTTAGGTGGCTAGGCATCGCGCGCCACTTTGCGTTCGAGTAAATCTAAGAGTATCTTTGTCATGTTACAACACCAGACGGGCCGTCGCGGGTGCCACCTCGGCGGTCTTCCTATTTTTGCGTCTCCGGGTTCCGAAGTATCCTTAGCGCGTGATCCAATCTGTCTCCCGGTGTGATCCGAATAACCGCGTAGCTCCATTCCACGTTGAGCCATCTCTCGCGAAGGTCGTCATCCTCCGGACACAACTTATCAAGTAGCTTCTCAAGATTTGTGCGCTGCGTTTGAGAAAGCGCATCGCGCTTTGCATAGAGCTCATTGTATTCCTTGAGCGCCTCGTCTGCCTTGTCGCGTTCAATGTTGAGTACGACTGGTGTCGGCAATGTATACATGATGGTCTTCCTTTCGTATTTGTCCGCGGAGGGTTACAGCGTCGCGCGGGCTTCCTACTTTGCCGGCTTGGCCGGGCAGTTGCAAACAATGTGTCCCGGGTGTCGTTCCTTGCCGCAGAGACCAGCGGCGCACCCTTCGAAGATTGCACTGGCCTTCTCAAACTTGGCGCCGCCCTTGGCCTGGCAGTACGCGGGGCAACAATAGCTTTTCAGGTCGGCAATAAAGCACACGGGTTCCGGCGCGGGTGGGCCATACTCAAGTACGGACTGGGCTGAGTACGACCCCACTGCTACGGACATGTTGTCACGTATTGCCGTTTCGAGTGTGCCAGCGTCTACCGCCGGNNAGGGAAATCCACGCGGTGTGAAGTGCACGGGGCAGAAGTGCGAGCCCTACAATCCAACGTACCGGGTTCATCGGTGTCTCCTCGTGGCTTCGGCAATGCCTGCACGCAGGTCGGTGAACGGCTGCGGTTGACGTGGCTCGCGTAGGATCGGCTGCACGGCTTCGGGCGGACGTGACGGCGGGCGGGCGGGCCTTCGAAGCACAATGACTTTNNCAGCAGGCGGCAAGGGCTCGGGTTTCGGCGGTTTGGGCTTCGGTGCGGGTTGCGGTTGTGCCCTACGCTCGGCACGCAACGCAATCAGCCGCCGCTGGATTGCCCCTAACTCCCCGGCGCGCGCCTTACGCTCAGCCCTGGGCAATGCCTCGATTTCGCGTTGCAATTCGATGCACTGCAGGCGGGTGAATGTTTCAATCATGGCACGACCCGAGTCGGATATCCGTCCGCGGTAAAGCAACAGCGTCGCCGACCATCCGGGCACATGTCAACGAACGCACAATCGGCACGAGCTGGGCGGTAATAGGGCCCGGGTTCGTAGTACACGAGCGGAGTCGGTGCGTAGTACCCCGATCGATAGCCGTACGAGTACCCGCCGCCGGCTTGTGCATAGCAGCCCGTCCCGCACGCCGGCACTAGACCCAGCGCAATCGCCCAACCAAGCTGACGTTTGAATTCACGAAGTAGTTTTTTCATGGCTTGGCCTTTCGTTTCGTGTCGGGCTTGAGCATTGTTTCGAGCTCCTGAATGCTTTCGCGTGCCAGTTTGAGCGCGGCCAGCGTGGTTGACCGTTGCGCCTCGGTGTCAATATCCGGGCGCAACAACGCTTGCGCCATTCCGTGGCACTGTGTTGCGGCGTTCTGCACGAGTAGACCGACGGCGGTGCAAGCGCCGGGAAGACCGAGGCCGGGGATCATGGTTGCACCGCGCCTAGTGGCGTGTTCAACAATTCAAACGTGCTCCGCGGTGAAGCGTGGCCGGTAACGCGCTCGTATTCGGCCTCAAGTCGATCCACTTCGGCCTCAAGTCGATCCACTTCGGCCAGTTGCGCTTGCGACGGTCCAGGCCAACCAACTGCCGCGTTGTCTCGCTCGATGTTCACGGTCTCGCGTGCGTTGTGTAGCTGCTGGCGCAAATCGTCGGAGGGCTCGAGATAGCCGGGCACGTGCCTCGGGATTACTTGAGTGCTCATAGCTCAATGCCCTCCCGTTCGACCTGGGTCAATACGGCGCGCGCCAATGCGCTATCGAAGGGTTCGCCGTGGTTCGGACCTTCGAACCATCCGTGCAATTCGTTGCCGGGGATATCGACGGGGCCCACGAAACCAGTTCCACCTTGCTCGATGCAAATGGCATTGAGTCGTTGCGCAACCTTTGCCGTGACACGCTTGCGCGTAGTTCCGAACATGTACGACATGTCAGTTCCACCCCTCGAAGGTAATGACGGTTACATCGTCCGTGATTGTGTAAGCAGTGCCCGCCGTCTCGCCGAACACGTCACCATTCGAGTCATCGTGCACAAGCCTGAACCCTTCGAGCATTTCGCGAACGTCTGTGATTTGCTCGCTTTCGGTGGCTGGTATGTCCTCACCCAACCCAATGACACCAGTTGCGAAGATGCGCGGCAGGCCATTGATTGACGACCAGTTGCAACAAATGGCCTCGTGGCTCTCATGGTAAAGGACTAGGCCCGACTCGTAGCCGGTCAGGTCCTGCAGTGTTCGGTGGGTTGTCGGTTCGTTGTCGGGCTCCGTTGACGGTTCAGGGTCAACGATATCTTTCAAGGCCAGCGATTCGGCCTCTGTGTCACCTTGGGGGAAAATCCAAAAGCCCTGTCCGTGCAGAAACCGAGCATGGCCGGCGCACACTGGGCGTTGGGTGCGCTCCAATACCGGGGCCAACATATCGACGGCCTCGTGCGTTGCCGGCGCCGTGCAGTCCGTGTGGTGTACGGATTGACGGGACGCGACTTGTCCAAATTCACAGGTAGTCATTTCATTCGCCTTTCGTTGAGGGCGTTCAATACGTCGAATTGCAAAAGTACTTTGATGGCCAGGACTCGGGGTTCATCCGACCAAAACGGGTGGTTGTCGTGTTCGATTGCATCGAAGGGCACCAACACATCGACCGCGAGCCGATAGAACTTCTCGCCAATGACCGCGAGGGCTTCCAGCTGTTGCAAGATGCGCTTGCGTTCAGCGGCTGAGTCGAATTGCTTCCAGGGTCGTTGTTCATGGTGTCGGTGCCGGCGCCTCTTGCGACGCCCAAACATTACTTAGGCCTCGAACGCAAAGTGACTGCCTCGAAACATTCGCCACCCGGCTCGGGTATTCCGTTGCATCACCGAGTTGATTCTACGTTCGTGGCGCGCTTGCCCCAATTCGCGCGCTCTCAGCATCGGGGCAAAATGTATCCAGCACCTGGGCACCCGTGAGTCGCGATTCTTCGGGCGACTCCGGCGGTCGTTTCTTACTGGCCATTGCTGTTTAGTGCCTTTCGTTCGGCTTCGAATTTGTCGATCGCTTCGGCCGCGCCCGGCAGGTGTCCGAAGCACTGCAAAAGCTCCTCCTCCGCGTCCCGAAACTCTTGTGAGTTCAGGACCTCTTGACGTCGGACCTCACGAGCGGCCGCGGCACGTTGTTGGCGACGCTCCGCGATTTCGGCGAGTCGTGCCGCTTGCAGCTCGGCGCGCTCGTGCCCACGTTCACGCTCTTCGAGTAGCTTTGCCCGGAGCTCGATTAGCTGGCTCTCGTACCGGATCGACCGTTGGGCGTCGGCAAGCTTGGCACCCTTGCGACCCCTCTGGAGCTCCGCGATAAGGCGGGCAATGTGTGTCAGCTGCGCGCCCACGGTTTCGCCACGGACCTTGGGCAGCTTCGAGGGGACCGGTGGGGCAGCAATCGAGATCGGCACCCGAGCAGGTGGTGTGGACGTCCTGCCGTGGCTTACGCCGGCACCGCCTCGGGTTTGCCAGTCCTGCGGAGCAATCGAGTACCTGCTTTCGATGGCAGGGCGGAACCGCTCGCCGGGCACTGCGCCTTCGAGCCACTTGCGCGCCAACTGCTTCGAAGCACCGGCAACCCTGCCGAGCTCGGTTGGACCCACCTTCGCGGCCAATAGTTTGCCGTGGGCGACGTGGGCGACATGTTGTTCTTTAGGCATAATTTACCCTTGATTCCGAATTGGCCGGCGACTCAAAGCCGTAAACTCGTAAACCGATTTCCAGGAATTTTCGGCGTTGTTGCTCGAGTAAAACCAGCCGATAAACGGGCTCACTCGACCATGGCCACCCGCCCAACTGTTACCCGGCCCCTTGTTCGTGATAGGCTTTCGCATGCCTCGGAAGCTTTCGGGTCCGCGCCAACGCGAAGAGGACGAGCGAACAATGGAGCGGTATCTTCGTGAGACAGGCCCATTGTCGATGCTGGAACTCGAGCGTTGTGGAATGCCAATCGATCGCGCGGCAGGCGCCCTTTCGCGCCTCGAAGTGCGCGGTGCAATCCACTTGTTTGAGAACAAGTATTGGGCGCGAGCTACCCACAAGGACGCGACCTGACAACCGCGAGTAGCTTCAACGCGGACGGGTGCCCCCCCAACGGAAGTCACGAAGCCACCTCGCAGCAGCAGTCAACGAACAGTCGGCCGCATAAGTCGCAGACTATGTCGGACGCTTGTTCGGAAACGTGAGAAACGTGAGAAACGTGACTTGCAGTAAAGTCCTCCCTGCGCGCGCGTATAGGGGGGTTTACTGCACTTGGCGTTTCTGGCGTTTCTGGCGTTTCCTGCCGGCGGGCCGCAAACAACGGGTCGATGAGCTGAATGCCTCGCCAGTGGCGTTTCATAACGCCGTTCACCTTCAGGTTATCATTCGTGCAGCCGCGCTTTATCAGCTCTTTAGCGAAGGCTTTGGTGCCAAGTGGCGTCTTTCCTGCCGATTCGCACCATTCTTCGTAACCTTTGCGCAGCTCAGAGGTACCGTTACATAGGCCCTTCCCAAGCACACAGCTCGACTCAAAGAACCCGCTGATCGCGTCCTGATCGGCTGCGTATTNNTCACCGAGCCCGTGTTCAAGGTATTCGCGAGCGCCTTTGACGGCCGCGGCCATGAAAGCGGTCAGGTTGTGCGACTTCAGTAACTCAACAAGTACGTGCTTGTCTTTCTTCACAATACGATTTGTGAAAGGGAACGCGGCGAGTCGGGAAAAGAAAGCCTCCTCACCGTGAGGGGACTCGGGAGCATCATTGGCGAACAGCCACAACATAAACAGCGGAATAAACGTCACTTCGTCCTTGTATAGGGCGCGTTTTTTCAATTCGTCGCCACCCGTCACAAGCTTGAGTAGACCGACGTCAAACTTACGTCCCGGCTGCGTTTCAATGCTTGTTACGCATCGGGCGCCACGAAGAGCAAGTAACTCCGGGCGGGCGGCGCTGGCGGGCGCGTAATGTTTTTGAAGTAACCAAGTATCGAATGACGTTGTTTGGTGGTAGCTGCCAAGCATTCCAGCAAGCAACTTTGCGAACGTTGATTTGCCCGAGTCCTTCGGTCCAAAGCCGGCAATGAATTCTCGTTTCTCCTCGTGGCCCATCATGCTTGCGCCGGCCGCGCGAATGAGTGACGTCAACATTTCCTTGTCGCTGGACGTTGCGAAATCCAGCCACTTTTCCAGGTATTCTGACTTTGCGTCGGGCTCGTACTTTACCGACGAGTAGCGAGTCATCAGACGCCCGGGTTCGTGCTCAAGCTTGGCACCGCTGCGCAAATCAATGATGCAATTGGCGCAACAGAATAAGTAATGATCTCGGTCTAGCTCCTCGACTCTGACAACAACCTGCGGAACACTTTTGGCCAGGTTCAGTGCGTTGTGAATTCCGCGCGCCTTCTCACTTTCGAACGCAAACTTGAATAGGCTCTTTCGCTTGTCGGCGTCAGTTTCGGCTTTTGCGGTTTCAAACATCCCTTTGACCGTCCGTTTCATAAGCTCGACAACGAAACCAGCGTCGTCTCGCTGCCAATACTTCTTGTTCCACACAAGCCAGGATTCAAGGTCCGGACAATATCGGACAGTTGCACCATGCTCGGCCACGAAACGGATTGAGTTTCCGAGTTCGGTGTTGTGCGGCTTGTCTCCAACTTCCGGCGGTGCTTCGTTGTCAATGTTGTCAAAGTCGATCGGTTGTGTGGCGCCGTCACCCTTGCTATTCGCCTTGTTTTTGGCTGTTTTCTGTTCACCGAACTTTGGCAACCCTTCTGCCTCGTAAGCGCCATCAATGCGATCTTGTGTCCAGCAACTCAGCCATTCTTTAGAGGTTCGGCGATTATGTCCCGCGCTTGTGTGCATATCGTCAATGGTGCCAAGAATATGCCCAGGGCTCGACGGCTCGTAGTATCGGACAGAACCGTCTAACTTTTCGCCTTTGGTGTGGTCCTTGTGATCGGGGCAAATGCAATTCCAAACACCAGGCTCGACCTCATCGCCCAGCAAACCATCATCGCTCAATAGTCGCCCAATAATGCCCCGGCCGCAGTAGTTGATTGACTCGGACGTCTTGCGTGCGGGCTTTGCTTTTGGCGTTTTCTTGCCAAGAAACTTGGCGCGCTCAACGTCCGCCGGTTCAATAGCAGGCCGCCAAATCCCAATATTCGACGGGTCGCCAACAGTCGGCAGGCTTTCGGGCTTGCCGTTTTCGTCTCGCGTTGCATGGGGCGCACGAAACAAGCGCTGCCAGTCGCCAACCGGATCGGCTTCGATATCAAATACGCGTTTGAGGTACGCGACCGACTGCAGATAGAATGCCGTCCAGCGCTGTGCATCTTCGAGCGATGCGATAAGGAACGGCTCCGGCAATAGCGCCACAATTCGGTAACCGTGGCGGGTGAAATACACGAATAGCTCAAAGCCTGCGCAACGGAGACGTTCAAGCTTTGCGCGCTCAGCAGCCACCCATTCGTCGGTCAAGTCACCGTGCCCGGGCACGTCGACGTCGAATAAGGCGAGCATCATTCGCACTGCGCCGCCTATTTGGGCTAGGTGCTTTTTGCTCAAGCATTCCTTCCCCAGTCGCCTTTTGATTGCCCGGTTGCTGTATTGGGCAAAGTGCGCGTCGGTCTTGAATTGCGCCGTCAGTACCTCGGAAAANNTCTTGAATTGCGCCGTCAATACTTCGGAAAGTGACGTGTATCGTGCAAGGCCGCCTTCGGCATTCTTGGGCCACCCTTTGATTTTGGGTCCGCGCAAAACTGGGATCAGCAGATCGGTCACTTGCGCCACGCTTTCGCATGTGCTGCACGTTGCCCAAGCTTCGACGCGACGTCGCTAACGTTGACGCCGTACTTCGTGGCTGCTCTCGAAATCGCCAACCCTGCGGGCGTGCCATGTTTTATCAGTGTCTTGGCGCAGCCCATCGCCTGCCAAACGCGACGTTCGTAGTCGGTCATGCGATCACCAGCCCTCTCGCGGCAAAAACGGCGCTACGCCGATACTCGTGTGCGTGCCGTCGCCGCGCGGACTCCTCAGCATAGACGCCCCACCGCTCGGCGGGCACGCTAGCGCGGGCCTCTATCTGCTTTTGCGTGCGCCTTTTCGCGTGCCGTTGCCGGCGTTTTTCAGAAGGGGTCATATTTATCCTGTCGGTCTCAGTCCCGCGCGCTGCAGCACTGCCTCGACACCAGTCTTTGCAGCGGTGCCTGCAGTGCCGTTCTGTGCGAGCCAGCCGCGCCATGCCTCGGCCGAGGTAAGTACGAGTTTCCCCGCGCGACGATGTGAAATCCCATAGATTCGCACCATCCGAAGGTACTGGCGCCGACTCAATCCAAGTGCCGACTCACAGCTCCGCTGACTGATAATCAGCGGGCTAGTGGCAGCACTGGAAGGGGGCGCTATATTCATCGGAGTAGAGCGCCTCGATCGCGTGAGTGAATGCAGCGATCGGGGCGCGCCTGTGTCAGGTCATGTCCTCGATCGCGGTGNNGCGGAACGCTGGTAATGGCCATGCCTGCCGGTGGGGTCCGTGGCGGTGGTCTCTCGATGCCGAGTTGTGTCAGCGCCCGGGCAATTCGCTCCGCGGAACTCGCCCTCACGGGCTCATGTAGTAGATATCGAGCGGCTGTGCGCTCGTCGGTCTCTGACTGTACGGCTATCCTGCGGAGTACCGGCGCAGGAAACACACCACGAGTGAGCATGGTGTCATCATGACTACGCCCATGAATCACTCATAGCCGGGCTATGTCACTTGCCCCGGGTACGGGCCTTTCGAGCGCGGGTGACGCTTTTTAGTGTCCCGCCGACTCCGATGTGATGAAAGAACAGCTTCGCAACTTTGCCCGCCTTATCGGCCGCAGCTGCCTTCACAAGCGCTTTCGCACCGATTGCATTTGCCGCGCGCCTCGAAGCAATACAGGCGGTCAGTAAATCGAGCGCCTTTGCTTCCCTCAATTTGGCAATTAATGGCAAATTGTGCCGCAATTCTTTGGCCGCCTCTTGTATTGCCAGTGAAGCAGCAGCCTTGTCCGCGCACTTAAGAGCCGACCATTTGTCTATTGACGCCACAATGCGCTGGCGTTCCCTGGCTTTTTGGCGCTGGTTAGGCCCTTCGATGCCCCATGCCACTGCGTAAAGTTTTTGAATCGCCGCGCGCTGACGTTTTGACGAGTGGGGCGCTTCGAGTAACTTTCCCGCATAAGCCATGCCGATTTCAGCCAACCATATGGCGGTTTCTAGGTCCGGATCCTGTCCGTCTTCTTCGGCTATCACCCTGCATGTGAGAACGTGCTGCGTGACGCATCGAATGCGTTCCGCCAGAAGCTGGCCAGCGGTGGCGTCGCTAGGCAGCTGCCGACCTTGAATCCCTCCAACGTAGTTGCTGGGTGGTAGTTGCTCATCGGTACGTTCTGCTATGTTGGTTTTTGCCATGGGCGCTCGAATCGCCTGTGGTCGGGGCTCCGGTGCTTGGCGGCACGCGGGGTCCGACTATCGAATGTTACCTCGTTTTACGAAACGGGATCACAACGCCCCATTGTTCATGGGCCACTGATGGGCCATCTTCGGTCTCATCCGGGGGCAATTGGTCCGGTTTCCCGTCAACATTTCCCGGTAAATTGGCAGTTTCAGCGGGTTCACTTGGGAACCTCAAGCTAGCGCGTCTGCCAGTT
>PMCK01000359.1 GCA_003154095.1 Myxococcales bacterium
CCGGTACTGCTCGAGCTGTTTCCCCCCTTACCCGTACCACCCGCACTGGAGCCACCGCCACTTCCGATGGCGCCACCCGTTGCGCCGACCCCGCCGGAAGCACTGCCGCCACCTGTGGGGCCGCCGGTGTCACGGCCGCCGGTTCCCGCTCCCCCTGTAGCAACGCCGCCGGTTGTAACCGACGAACGCCCACCGGTAATGCTGCCCGCGACGCTGGAAGATCCACCCGTTCCATTGGTGCCCCCGCTCGCGGCCGTCGCAACAGGGCCAGTACCGCCACTCGAATCGCTCTTGCCGGACCCACCGCTCGAGGTTTCTCCGCCGCTTGGTAACGAAGACGAACTGCCAACCGGCGAGCCACCGTTGGCGATGTTACCCGTGCTCGCGTTGGGATTTCCACTGCATCCAACGTATGCGGCAAAAGATGGACACAGAATCATGGCACAGAGCAGATGTCTGGTAATAGCGGGGGCCACGGCGACTCCTAGGTCACAGCAGTGTAGTCGCCGGGCTTCATTGTAAGAAGGGACAGAATCGTCCCCTGCCCTCGCGACTGGTGGCAGTGCATTGAAAATCTACGGCTCTGACGGAACGAGCACCGGACACGTCGGTGGGCTCAACCGAGGACGTCAGGGTTAAGGGTGCACGGGTAGTCTTTCAGGGGGTGGCCCACCGACTAATCAAATTCGTTACTGCCCGAGTACCGGGCTCTGAGACGTGCCGTTGATGTTGTACGTGATGTTCTTGAGCGTACAAGTCCCAGACGTGCTGTCGTCGATTTCGCTGCCGATCTCGATGCGCGTGAGCCAGAGGTCTTTCGAGGCCCCAGATCCGTAGCTGCTGCTGTAGAACCAATCGAGGAAAGCCTTGATATCGATGGTCCCGTTGAAGCTTTGGACTGATCCACCGTTATACTCGAATTGGAAGAAGCGCCAAGTTGGAGTACTGGGTGAGTTCCAGGTGTTACTCTGGTGACAGAGTTTATACGTGCTGCTCCCCGAAGTGACCGTACCCGACAGCCCCGCAGTGCAAGCCCAAAAGTTTGCGTTCCAGCCCCAGAGTGCCATTATCTCGGCGTAAACCCCGCCGTCAGCGCTCGTAACGGGATTGTTCGTACTCAACCAGAACTCGACGCCCAAATCCCAGGAGGGCGCGCTCTGCAGGCTGAGGGCGAGGTTATTGATTGTTACGCTGGCGCTCGTGATATTTTTGACCTGAATCGGCAGCAAGGTCGTGGACGAAAAAGCGGGCGACGTCAAAAGCGAACTGCCAGACCCAAAGGGGGCAACGCCAAACTCGAGTTCCGGAAAATCTGGATGGCTGCCATCGTCGGCACAATTGCCGCGATTGAACGTCCAACCCAGCGAGCTGTCCGAACTGACCTGTACGCTCTCCGGCGCGCTGCAACTCTTGCCGCTCTTCTGGATCGCTACGGACCCCCAATTGTTGTTGAGCAGGCGCGCATTGCAGAGGTTGAGATAATCGCTGTTGGCGCTTGTCTTGTCGCCGGGTTTGGCCAGAGCCTTGCCAGACTGATCCATTGCTGCACAACCGGCTGAGCCGCCCGTTGCGCGTGTGCCACCCATCGCGGGTGTGCCACCCATTGCGGCGGTTGATGAGCCACCGGTCGCTTGCGTGCCACCCGTGCTTTTCGTGCCGCCGGAGGTTGACGATTGGGTAGCGCCTGCAAACCCGCCAGCAGGCGAGGTAGTTCCGGAGTCACCGCCAGCGTGGTTCATAATACTGCCAGGGTTCGATGAACAGCTCGGGATAGTCAGTAAGCAAACACCGAATCCAATGCCGCCTAACCGCTCAACTGCCCGAAAGCGCCTCAAGCTTCGTGAATCAGTGCCAATCATTAGTAAACCCTATTGGAAGAACAGCTGTCAGGCAACCGAGAATCACCGAGCAAAGGTATTCTAAGGGCCTCGCGGTGATCAGCGTTCGCGAGCGATGTCCTCATCGAGTTCTAAGTGTAGTGAGTGGCGTAGTGACCTACGTGGACGGCCGTCGCACGGTAACCGGCCCCAAGCCTTCCGCGTGTCCACGTGCCGTCCAATACATAATTTCATTTCCCGATATTTTTAGGCCCAAGTGGAAACAGGCGATGCCGAGATTTTACCACTTTTTCCGGCGCGGGCCCAGCCCGAGGACCGTACGCGCGGCGGGCGGCTTCTGCGAGGTGCCAGTAGCTACACCGAGTCCAGAGACGCCTCCCGAGACAATGAACGTCATGAGATCCGTGCTGGATGCGCCAAGCGGCTCCACCAGCTCCCGCGGCGCGATCAGAAGGCAGCCGGCAAAGGCGTAGGACTGCGGCACGTAGACGGCTACCCGATCGATGATGCCGAGTTCGCTGAGCGTGTCCCGCGTCACGAAACCCAGTACTTGGATAGGGCTTCCGGGCATGAGAGTAAGAGCGACCGGCTTATCGAATCGTTTCTTGTTCCCAACGAATGCCTGAACCAGATCGCGAATCGATCCATAGACTAGCTTCACGAAGGGAACTGAACTCAGCCAACGTTCTGCCGCATCCACGACCGCGCGCCCAATAACGTTGGACGTCAAGAACCCAACCAGCGTGACGAGCACCAGCACCAGCACAAGACCAAGGCCGGGGATCCCAACTGGAACCAGCTTGTCGAAGGTCGCCACCACGAAATAGGCAACGTAGATTGTCACGACGACAGGCACCAGAACGAGGCAGCCGCGCCAGAAATAACCGAGTAGGGTCTTCATGACGGTCGCATAGCGCGGATGTATCGACAAGCCCGGATTTTCGACTCAGGGTCAGCATCTGAGTGGCGGTCGCATGTAGGCACCGGTAGCATTGCTCTTAATTCGTACAGTTTTGCACTGGCGTGTCGTTCAGTCGATGCAGGGATCGTGCGCACGGGATTATGGGATAATTGGACCGTGAGCTAAAGCGTCTACGGCCCATGCCGTATGAGCACTGGTGGGCAATTGGGTAAGTCCTAGTTCGGTCCTATTGCGGCGAGATCGCCGCCGCACGTCTACCCGCAATGCGTGGACGTCACTCGCAGGGATCCTGTGGCTCTTTCCAACAGCGGGCTGCAGCAGCAATCACCTGCCGCCCTATGTCAATGAGGGCGTAGTACGGGTCAGCGACTCAGATGCGGGAACATCCGTGGCTAGTACTGGCGCAACGTGCTCGACACCGGCGAGCGGATGCCCGTGCGACAAGGAGGGTGCAGTCGCGGAGTGCGGATACGTTCTACGAACAGTTGGCACGCAAGTAGATTGCTCGATGGGCAATCGAACGTGCATCGGTGGAATGTGGGGAAGCTGCATTGGTGACCATGTAACCACTCAATCGCTCAATCCTTCCCGGATTAGGCTTCTTAACCTCGCCACCAGCGCTGTTGGGTGCCCCGATAACCCCTGCGATCCGGCTTGCAATCGGTATATTGACAGTGCACCGGGCCTTGATGCGGGAGCCGAAACGGCTTTGGACGTTACCGATGCAGGTCTTGCTTTGCAGCCTGTCGTTAGCACAGGAGGGGTTGTTTGCACTTCGTTCTCCGTAACTCCCACGGTTCAAACCATCACGGTAACTGCCATCAACGCTTCAGACCAACTTCCGACTACGAATCCCGCTAATCTCACGTATACCGCGTCTCTTGTTCCACCAGCGTGCTTCCCTGGAACACCTCCGGTGAATTGGATTGTGGATCGTGCCGATCTCGCAACCATGTCACCGATGGGACAATTTCTTGTGATATCAGCCGTGGCTGGCCCCATCCACAGCACTGGCTACATTGGCTCGTTCCCCGCAGTACCGGTAACGGCCAACGTGATAGTTAATGCCAACTCAACCGATGCAGGGGTACCCGCAGCAACTGCTGCGCTTTTCGCTTCGACGTCGAGCGCCGTCGACCCGATGGTAATACTGTACCCGTATCCGGTCAGCCCGACTCGACCGACGGTTTTTCCACTGGGTCTCCTCGCACCCGTTGTCCAATGGAATACGGGGGGCAGTTCGGCTGACGCAATCAAGATATCACTTCGGTACCCCGCCTCCTCAGGTGCGCAGTTCACCTGGTCCCAGATCACGACCGAACGGACGTTGTCGCTGCAAGCGAATCCAGTGGTCGCATCGAAGGGGCCCGCAATTACAATCCCTCAGAACGTATGGTGGGCGTTCGAGAACTCAGCCAAGGGTAACGATGCGGTCATCGCGATTCAGCGCGTGGTGGCCGGCTCGCTCAAAGCGGAAAAGACGATTCCGATTCGCTTCGCCAACGGACAGCTCAAGGGTACGGTATATTACCAGTCCTACGGAACGAACCTGGTTAAGAACTGGACGTCGATCTATCGAACCAGCGTCGCTGATCGGCGTTTTGGCGCGGCCACACTCGCAATAAAGCCTGGCGCAACTCAACCCGTACTCGCCACAAGCTACAACAGTGGCGGGGGGGATGACGCGAACGCCTGCATGGTCTGCCACACGGTTGCGAGCAACGGAAGCCGCCTCGCGACGATGACTCAGAATGGCTATAACCGCCTACTCGTACCGCTGCCGACTGGCGCGACTAACGCAGCGGCAGTGAGCGCCGACGCCATGGGGTCGGGCAGTACCCCGTATGGTTGGCCCGCGTTCTATCCGGACGGCACGATGCTGTTTTCGAGCTCAAGCGACTACCATGGGGATAGCCCGGGGCAAAACTCGCAACTTTATGCAATAGTGTCGGGCTCTCCGTCAGTTTCGATTGGGACGTTAGTCGCATCCGGACACGGCGGTCTGCCGTCGGGGCTGCAAGCCATGCTTCCGGCTTTCTCGCCTGATGGCCGGCATATCTCGTTCGGCGTTCGAAGTGCTCCGGATCCAGTTACCGAGGGTATCAATGCAGGAACCCATTGGAACGCTTGGCATGATCTTGCCGTGATGGATTTCGACGTAGGTTCCTATTCGTTTTCAAACCTACGCCGCGTTGCCAGCGCACCTACTGCCCCAGGTGGCAGTCCCTTTGGCAATCCATTCCAAAGTCTTGGCAATCTCCCGATAATCCCCGATCTTGCGTCCAAGTTCGGAGGTGGCGTCGCTCCCTACTCAGGGAATCTGGCGCATCAGTCCTCCATGGTTTCCAATGCGTCGCACCAGCATTACTTCACCGGTGCGTCGACTCAGCTGTCGATCGGCGCCGGAGACACGCTCATCACGTATGTGTACTTGGACACTAACAACCCGCCCTCCGAGGTGATGCTCCAGTTTAATAACGGCAGCTGGGAACATCGCGCCTATTTTGGGGCAAACTCGCTGCCTTGGGGGAGTGACGGCACGGAATCGAGGCATTACGAAGGGGCATTACCTACGACGGGTCAATGGGTCCGTCTCCAAGTCCCGGCAGCGGACGTAGGACTCGTTGGCAGCAGCCTCAATGGAATGGCGTTCACACTGTTCAGTGGCAAAGCCACCTGGGACCATTCGGGAAAGGTCACCTCGGGTGGCACCGAGACCGTTTGGGTTGAGGATTCGCTCCCTTCCGGCGCATCGCCGGTTTCCGACGGCGATAGCTGGGACTGGATTCCACACGCCCTTTCCGTCCAGCCCTATTCAGGGAACAAAGCGCACCAGTCCGCCACGGCACTCGGCAGGGAGCACCAACATTACTTTTACAACGCGTGGTCTCTGTTGCCAATCAGTACCGGAGACAAGCTCTTCACTTACGTGTACCTAGATAGTACCAATCCGCCCTCCGAGGTAATGCTCCAATGGAACGATGGAGGCTCGACCGATGGCGGCTGGGCGCATCGTGCCTATTGGGGAGCAAACCTACAAGGCTGGGGAACTGACGGAACTGTCTCGAGGCACTACACGGGAGCTTTGCCCGCTGCTGGCCAATGGGTGCGCCTCGAAGTCACAGCAGCCGACGTGGGACTCGAGGGCAGACCCGTCAATGGGATTGCGTTCACGCTTTTCGGAGGCAAGGCCACTTGGGACCATTCAGGAAAGGTCAACCAGGGCGGCACTGAGACCGTGTGGGTCGAAGATGCGATCCCTGCCGGCGCAGCGATAGGTTCCGATAACGGTGACAGCTGGGACTGGGTCCAACAATCGCTCTGCGCTCAAGACAGCCAGTGCAGCCCTGGAGTCTGTTCGACGAGTGGACCGAGCCAGGGGCAATGCATTTGCACCGCTGACAGCCAATGTTCTCCAGGGATTTGTGTGACCAGCGGGGCAAAGGCTGGACAGTGCGCTTGCTCGTTGGACAGCCAATGCAGCCCCGGGGCATGCAACACGACGACGGGGCAATGCACTTCATGCAGCTCGGACAGCCAATGCGCTCCTGGTGTTTGCTTGTCCGGCGTCTGTAAGTGTACCCAGGACAGCCAGTGCTATCCTCTGACTACCTGCTCGAATGGCAGTTGCAGCTACAGTGGATCCTCAAGTTACGCGTACGAGCCTGTGTGGTCCAGCTTCCTACCGGATGGGGATCGAGTTGTTTACGAATTAGAAACCGTCTACAACGGCAGGGATTGGGGAGGTACACGTTCGGAGTGCGACAACTCGAACGGTGCCACCTGTCAGAACACCGGGGCCAGAGGTGAACTCTGGATTGCTGACGCGAACGGAACTACGGCACCGCAACGCCTCGACGCCGCCAACGGCAAGAACAACGGGGCGCTGTATTTGCCTCTGCTTGCTGCCAATGCGCACAGCGCGGGTTGGGAAGCCGAGTTGAACTACGAGCCGACGGTCAATCCGCAACAATCCGGCGGATATGCGTGGGTCGTCTTCGTTTCACGACGACTTTACGGGAATATCGCCACAATGAACCCCTGGTGGAGCGACCCGCGGTATCAGGATCTTTACGAGGACCCGACGCCTAAAAAACTCTGGGTAGCAGCGATCGACCTGAATTCAAGTGCAGGTGCGGATCCGAGTTACCCTGCATTTTACTTGCCGGGGCAGGAACTCCTTTCCGGCAATGCCCGAGGGTTTTGGGTGCTCAATCAGTGTTCGAATCTAGGGTCGAGCTGTGACACGAATGAGGATTGCTGCGACTCTTCAGGCGCAAATGCGAAAGCCGCGTGCCGCGTTGTCGTAAACCCTGCACCACCGCCCGTCGTCAAGCAGTGTCAGGCCATCTCGAACGTATGCACCGCAATGAGCGGGAAATGCAGTTTGCCCACCGACTGCTGCGGATTCCCTCAAGCGAACTGCACCGCTGGGATTTGCGTTCCCCCTCCACCGGTGCTGACCTTCGATAATGCATCGTTTGTCCGCGTCTATCAAGCAACATGCAGCGACGGCAAGCTTCCCATCTGGCGATACTTTCAGTGGCAAACAATTACGCCCAAGGACTCCAACATCATTTTTTACGGGCAGTCGTCAGATAAGAACACACCAGCAACATGGGCCAGTACGCCGCTCGTACGGCTTGGGTCCGTAACCGACCTGACTGGCATAGGGTCCTATCCTCCAAACTGGAGGGGGGTTGATGTGGATCCGATTCTCATTGCGGCCGCCGCTTTCAGCCGAACCTATCTGCGAGTCACAATGCAGCTCGTGCCGTCGACTGACCAAACTTCTACCCCGGTCTTGATCAACTGGCGCCAGGAGTTTGATTGTGAGGACGGCCTATGAAATACCGTGTTTCTTCGTCGGCCGCATGGGCTTGGGTAGCAATGGGAAGCCTGTTTTGCTTGGGTTGCAACCAGTCTCTTTCTCAGCACCCTCCGGCTCCGGGTTGGACCAATAATTTGGGAAGTGGCTCCGGGGGAACCAACTCGGACGTTAGCGTGAGCGACGCCTCCCAGTTGCCAGAGGACTCGTCCTGCGCGGATTCATCAAACGCCGACGGGTCAGTGGGTGACTCACTACATCAACGAGATTTCACGAATGTCGAAATGGACGCATTGCCACCTCCCGCTCCAGTGCCGGTATGTTCCACAATGATTTCTTATGCCCAGACAAAAGTCCTATCTGAACTTGGGCCGAGCGGAACTATTCTAGGAAGCGTTACGCCGGATGGACTCACCGTCGCGTGGACTATTCCAGGATCGTCCTCTCCGGGTGACTCTAAGCCTCCGAGTGTTTTGGTTGCGGATCGAAGTTCTACTGACTCCGCGTTCGATTCACCCCAAACGGTCGATATGGGCGCATTTGCAATTGGTCAGGACAAGGTTGCCCTAAGTCCTGACCGTCTAAGACTTGTAGTTTTACGTGCCGACCTACAAGGTTTCTTGGAGCTGAGGAGGACCGATCCGTCGAGCGCCTTTAGCCCGCCAGCGGAAGAGGATTTCACCGATATCAATAGTTCGGTCAGTGGAACCGGAGACGCACTAGGAAGTCCCACAATTGCTCCCAATGACGAGTCATTTATCTACACGAGAGCGCAAGCTATCCAGGAATCGCGTCGCACCATAGGTGCTCACTGGCCCCCTGGGAGTCCAATGAACATTGTGTATGCACAAGGTTCAAGCCAACAATTGAAACCGTCGGCTCTGTCGAAGGATCTCTTGACGATCTTTGTCTGGGACGAAGAGAAATTATTCGAATTCGCGGCGTGGCGGACTCATCCGACGGACCCCTTTGAACGAAGTGTTCGTGTTGGCGCTATTCCCAGCGCCCAGCCAAGTTCGTCGTGCAAAGCTCTGTATTTCACTTCCACCGGAACCGACGGAGACATCTACCTTGCTCAAGCGGACGGCTCCTATAGTCCCTAACTCAGCGCAGCATGATTGTTTGACAGTGGAGGAACTCGATCGTGAATTTCCGCATGCATCACAATGGTTTTAGAATAGGTTGCCGTCTCGCCTTCTCAAATTCGCTACTTGGCGCAGGTTTTGCGGTCGCAACTGCCGTGTCGGCATGTTCAGGAACGAAAACCACTACAACTGACACGGGATCGGTATTCGCCACTGGAGGCGGAAGTTTAGCAGGTGGAGTGACGGGTGCGGGCGGTGCGGTTGGAACCGGCGGTGTGACAGGTACGAATGGAACCCTGTCAGTTGGCGGTTTGACGAGCACTGGCGGCACAACGAATGTCGGAGGTGCAACATCATCGGGCGGCAGCTCAGGTAGTGGCTGCACTGGAAGTTATGAGCTGATCCAAGGCAACACCGGCCTTTGCGTCGCCAAGATGGTCTCTATTGCTGGCCCTGCCGACGATGCTGGCCCTGCCGACTACAGCATCGACGTAACGGAAGTGACTCAGGGTCAATACGATGCTTGGCTTTCGACAGACCCGGAAGCGCCAGCAAGTACCGACCGAAATTGCGGATGGAACAAAAGCTATGCCAGCCAAAGCCCGGGTTACATGGGCGCGGACGCTGAACATCACCCGGTTGTGAACGTGGATTGGTGCGATGCTTACGCATACTGCGAAGGCATCGGTAAGCGGCTTTGCGGCGCTATCGGTGGCGGCGCTGTCGCCTATTCTTTGGGATTTGCGGATGCAGGCATTAGCCAATGGTATCGGGCCTGTACGTCCGGAGGGACACACATATTTCCGTACGGCGATACGTTTCAGATGGGCTACTGCAACGGTAATGCCGGCGGCGCTCTGCAACAAACGACAGCAGTGGGCTCGTTAGGGCAATGTATAACGTCCGTTGCGGGTTATGCAGATGTTCACGACCTAAGCGGAAATGTCTCTGAATGGGAGGACAGTTGCAATTCCGCTGGTCAATTGGCTTTCTGTCGCCTGCGTGGTGGTTCTTACTACAACGACGTTGAGGGTCTCTCGTGCGGCTGCGACAACTACGACGATCGAAATGGCGTCAGTGCCAACGTCGGGTTCCGATGCTGCTCCTTATGAACGACTGTGTCGCAAGGGCATGCGGTTCAGTTACACCGCGCGCTTGACGTATCAGGTCGGCGAGGCGTCGGTTGCGCAAGCTACCGCGAGCGTTCGCGGCCCGGTGGTCTGCAGCATCGCTAAAACCGCATAATTTCCGCAATTATCGGGCTGTCCCTGAACTTTCTCCGGGCCTGGCCGTTCGACGTAGCGATGACCCCTATTTTTTCAAACGCAGGCTGCCGTGCACGCGCGGCGACCTTGTGCGTCGCCAGGTGGCGCGACGCCGTGGGTCCCAAGGTAGACCGTCAACCCGAGTAGCCTATCGATGCGTAGCGAGCCCACGCCATCCTTCAACAAGTACCACCTCGTTGTGGCGTTTGCGCTCACAACCATCGCCATCCGCGGTCTATATCCCGTGGCTGGACCCAATGTTGCCGTTCTGAGCCTCGTCCCGGTCATTTTCGCGGCGCGAAGCCGCGGCTTTTTTGGGGGGGTGATTGCGGCACTGGTGCAGAGCGTTACGGTCGGATTGCTCTTTCGCGTCACGATCCAGCCGACGCCGCCTTTCACCCGACAGTCGTTCTTCGGAATGGTGCTTTGGCTCGTTGTGGGTGCGGCCGTGGGGTACCAGCGCGACCTTTCGCGCAAGCTCCGAGCAGAACTAGCGACTAACAAGCAGCTGCGTCTTCGGGAATACGAAACTCTAGCGGCTTTGCCCGACGCCATGATTCGGGTTCACCCTGATGGGACTTGCCGTATTCAAGGCCGAGAGAGCCTGCGGCCGTTGCCCGAAGCTCTGACAGAGACAGTCGGTTGCCAGTTTCCTTCGCGCCTTCTAGACCAAGTGACCGAGCACATACGCTCGGTCGCTAGCAACCATATTCCCCAAGGGATAGCCCTCGAACTCGCAGGGCCGAACTACGTCGATATGCGTTGTCTGCACACCGCCGATGGCTCGGTGCTGCTCGTATTGCGCAATGTCACCGAGGAACGGTTGCTTCAGCAGCGACTGATTGCGTCCGAGAATCTTGCTTCGCTTGGCACGCTCGCAGCAGGTCTTGCCCACGAAATTAACAATCCTCTTACGTACGTCGTCGCGAACGTAGACACAATCGCGAGCTTGCCCGATGTCGCCGATCGCAACACCGTCCGACCCCACCTCGACGCAGCTCTGGAGGGTTGTCGACGCATTCGTGACTTGGTGCGGGAGTTCTTGGAGACCTCGCGCGCCCATGAATGCAGTATCACGACGGTGTCCGTCCCCAAGGTACTAGAAACCGTGCTGGTTCTCGTGCGCAGCCAAGTGCGTCATCGTGCAACCTTGACCTGCGAATACGCTGGCGTACCGAACGCGCTCGGTCATCGCGGTAAGCTCGTGCAAGTCGTGGTCAATCTAGTCGTCAACGCGAGTCAAGCGTTCATCGATGGGCACGCGGCCGAGAACAATATTGCGATCCGCGCGTTCGTCGAGGGCGAGCAAGTCGTAATAGAGGTTTCCGACAATGGCCCCGGCATGGACGCCCAAACTCGCGAGCGAGCGCTCGACCCGTTCTTCACGACCAAGGACCACGGGCAGGGCCCGGGGCTCGGCCTGTTTCTCTCACACTCCATCATGACCTCCTTGGGAGGCAGTCTGAAAATCGATAGTAAACCGGGCTGTGGCACGACAGTGACCGTGCACGTGCCCGTTTCCTACCAGACAATCACCTCGTCGGCTTCGATACCCGTCGGGCGACCCCAACCGACGACGGATAGCGCGACGCCCGGCGCTCGGGTGTTGATTGTGGACGATGAGCCTCAAATCCGCCGTTCGCTGGAACGCCTCCTGCGGCCTACGTACCAAGTGTCGACTTGTTCCAATGGCAGCGAAGTTCTGGCTCGGCTGGTCGCGGGTGAACACTTCGATGTGATACTATGCGACCTCTTGATGCCCACGATGACGGGCATCGAGCTATTCGAGGAGTTGGAACGGCGTTGGCCAAATCAGGCAGCCTGCACCGTCTTTCTCACCGGTGGCACCATCACGGACACAGCCCAGGTCTTCGTGGATCGACACTCTGCCCGCGTGGTGCGCAAGCCCTTCGAGCATGGAGAAATCGGAGCCGTCGTTGCAACGGTGCTTGCCGCTCATCGTCTCAATGAAGACGCTCCGAGTAGCGCCACACACGTTCCCGTGCCGTAATTACATCAAAAGCGCACACATGTACAAAGCTTCGATGCTGGGCTTCTCGTGTCCAAGTGCTAGCGAAGTCCGCGCTTCGACTTGTTCGACTCTCTGGTCGAGCCGTCCTACGGGCGTGACCATTGATGACAGCCACGCCGTTTTGAGTTCCCGCTGTTTCCCGTAGGTTCGAAGTCACCCACTATCCCGCCCCGTGCGTCGATTGTGCAAATTTCGTTTCTGATGGAAGCGGCAGGAGCATGCTTCGCGCACGTGCGGTCAACCTCGGCGTTCGCCGCGCCCGCGCACAATGACTTGGGTCGGGGCGCCGGAGCCATTGTTGCTCACCCGGGCAGGACAGCAATGCCGTTGGCGCCTTGGACCAGGTCAGAGTCGCGGCCATTTGACCGGACTTGTGCGCCCAATGGCAATACGCAGACTGGCGCGAGGCTGCAGAAAGCGCTGGGGCTAGGCAAACATCTTTGCATTTCCTGTCCGCAGGCAAAGACAAGTGAACACAACAAGTTTCAAGGCACTGGCGCGATCGCGCGTCTTTCGATACGGTCAGGTGCCTAGCCCGGGGCCCTTACTCTTCGCGGCTCAGGTCGGCGGTAGTGCTTCCAATGCAGCCGGGGATTGCGAGACGATTGCCGGGTGATCAGGTTTTCCTTCGATGAGTGAGCTCCAGCCAGGCGTCTTTCTCGGCCATTATGAATTGCTTGTCCGCATTGGGCGTGGCGGCATGGCAAGTGTTTGGGTTGCGCGTGAGCGTTCCGTGGTGAGCGGCAACCAGCGCTTGGTGGCCGTAAAGGCCATGCTGCCAGAGCTTGCCGCGCATTCGGAATTTCGCTCGATGTTTCTGAGTGAAGTGCAAATCATTCAGAGCACACAGCACGACAACGTGGTGCGAGTGTTCGAGGTGTCCGAGGATCACGACGTCCTTTATATGGCTATGGAGTGGGTCGAAGGCGACTCGCTTCGCAATGTCATTCGGGCTTCGCACGCCATGGGCGCACTGCCGCCGGAGATTGCCGTATGCATTGCCGCTGACGCGGCTTCGGGGCTGCACGCGGCTCACGAACTTCGTGATTGGGACGGGCAATTGAGGGGCGTTGTACATTGTGACATATCGCCGCACAACATCTTGGTCGGGCTCGAGGGCAAGGCCAAATTGGTAGACTTTGGCATTGCCAGCGCCCTCGAACAGCTACGCTCGACGCGAGACCAAGAAGTCATTCAAGGCAAGGTGAGTTACATGTCACCCGAGCAGGCGCAGGGTGGGCAGGTCGACCGCCGCACGGATATCTTCGCCTTGGGCATCGTCCTGTATGAGATGACCGTCGGTGAGCAACTGTTTCGTGGTCGCAATGCCGCCCACACGCTCGAGCTGGTCAAGAGCGGCAGGATCCCGCGGCCGTCACTGTTGAAGCCAGACTACCCGCGGAAGCTCGAGCCCATAGTGCTCAGGGCGCTTGAGCGCGATCCCAACCAGCGCTTCCAGACCGCCGAAGAATTCGAATACGAGCTCTCGACATATCTGACCGAACAACATGCAGTCGTATCCCACCCGGTGGTTGCCAGGTTGCTCATGCAATTGCTTGGCTCACGCATCGAAAGACGTCGCGAGGTGATCACAACCATTGCAGCAAGCATCGACGCGCGGCGCTCAATCGGCAATCTCAACGGCCGCTTGTCGTTGGTGCCGGATATGTCGGTCGTGTCGGACATACAGAATTTCACGGCAACGGGTCGCTCCGAGACCGGCCTCGGGGTTGTGGCCCGTTTCGAGCTCGAGAACGCTGGCAGCGTCGCGCGCTCGATTCAGCGCGTGTCGATCCGATGGCGTACGATACTGCTGGCGATTGTCCTGTTTACCGTAGCCGCTGGCGTCTCGTACTTCATTGCGCTGCGACCGCATGCGGCACAACCCAATGGCGCGCAGGCGAACACCGCCGATGCCGGACCGCTCGTCGCTGCAGAGGCAGCCAGAAACGAAACGTCGACAACAGGTAGCGCGCACTCGGATGGCGTCATGAGTGTCGAAAACCTGCCGGTTGACTCGCAGCAGGCGCAACAGCCTACGAGTGACAAGACACCCAAGGGCGTTGCTGTCAGACGCGGCGGCAAGTCATTCGATGAATTGGTCGACGAAAGCGCTGCGGCCGCAGCACGCAAAGTCGCCGTTGCGGAAAATGAGCAAAAAACTGTGGCAGTGCCCAGCGCCGCACCCGAACCAGAACCGGCACCTGCACCTCCTCCCGAACCGGAAGCGCCTCCGCCGGGAATCGATCACGATGCAGCCATGGCGTCTCTCCGGACACAAGCGCAATTGACCCGTGCCTGCCGCAGCCTGGGTCCACCCCCTGTCCCCCAAGGCCAAGCCTCGGTTACGTTCGCGCTTAGCGGGCGAGTCAAGTCCGTCAGCATCTCACAGGCCTTTGCGGGCACGCCACTCGGCAATTGCATCAAATCGACGTTCAAAGACGCCCATGCGCCACCGTTCCACGGGGATCCAACGACTCTGACGGTACCATTTCAGATTCCAGAATAAGGGGCGGGCACCTCGGCGGGGAGCGCTAAGAGTTCTTGCAAAGGCGAGTCGTGCAGCAGGGCCACAATCGTTTAAGCAACGCGGAATTATGTGATCTTCTTCGCGCAGGGAATGAGGATGTCTTCCCCAATGGCATCGGCTTCGGTTCCGAGATCTCAAGATCGGCTATTTCGCTGTTTTTCGAAGCGGGCTGTCGCTCGGATTGAATGGCCGACGTGTCAAGTGGGCGTTTCGTGACGAATCGTAGGAATTCACGACAATTCGAGTGTGCTTGAGACAATTCATTTCAGCGATCAAGGATGCCTCTATCGTTGAACTCCGGATGCCCGGGTCCGGGAGTCTGTTTCGAATATGGCCGTCATCTCCCAAGGACTGAGCATCGGTGTCTACCTAAGGCGGCCACCGTTTCGTGGTGTCCCCCGCAAGCTGGAGGTTTCTTGTGCTGCGCGCAAATTTTGAATTTCGGTCGGCTCTTGTCGTTTGTACCTGGATTGGGGTGTCACTTGCCCCACTGGGTTGTTCTTCATCAAGTTCCGCAGGAAACGACGGAAACGGAGTCGCTTACGGCTCCGGAGGTCTGACGGCAAGCTCGGGAGGCAGCGCGGGAACAGGCGGAGCCCGCAAGACTGATACTGGGGGCAGCAATGGCTCAGGAGGCACGAGTGCGACGGGAGGCAGCAGAAGTGCCTCCGGAGGGAGCACCGGGCCCACGACTACGAACCCTACGGGTGGCACGCCTGGCCTGGGTGGGCAGTCGAGTTCAGGTGGTGCGCCCAATACGGGAGGAGCACCAACGGGTGGGCGCTCCAGTACGGGCGGCAGCCCCGCCACAGGGGGTGCCGCAGGCGGTGCGCTTGCGACGGGTGGAAAGTCTGGCAATGGCGGCGTGTCCGGCACGGGTGGAGCAACCGGCACTGGCGGAGCGTCCGCTACGGGTGGGAAGTCCGGCAACGGCGGTGCGTCTAGCACAGGTGGAACGACCGGCACCGCTGGCTCGACGGCGACTACCGGGCCCTGCGACATCTATCAGGCGGGTAACACGCCCTGTGTGGCTGCGCATAGCACGATTCGAGCCCTCTACGGAGCTTACACGGGCAAGCTTTACCAGCTCAGGCGTGCCGACAATACACTCAAGGATATCAGCGCCCTGACTCCGGGAGGGCTCGCTGACTCGGCCTCGCAAGATACATTCTGTGCCGGCACGACGTGCACCATCTCTATCATCTACGACCAGTCATCGCAGGGCAACCATCTCACCAAAACGAGCGGCGGGTATTTAGGGACTAACGCCAAGGAAGCAGCCGCGACGGGTATCAAGTTGAGCGTGGGTGGCCACACCGTTTACGGGATACACGTCCCATCTGGCGTCGGCTATCGCAACAACCAGGCCAAGGGCACCGCTGTAGGCGACCAGGCGGAATCGATGTACATGGTCGGAAACGGCAAAAACTACAACAATGGTTGCTGCTTCGACTACGGGAACGCCGAGACGAACAGCCTGGACAACGGCAATGGCACCATGGAAGCGATCTACTTCGGGAATTGCAAGTCGTGGGGCAGCGGTGAAGGCAATGGCCCTTGGGTCATGGCCGACCTCGAGAACGGCCTCTTCTCGGGACAAACGACCGGGATCCACACTGCCGATAAGTCGATCACGTCTACCTATTTTACAGCTATCCTAAAGGGCAAATCGCACCTGTGGGCGATCAAGGCCGGCGACTCCCAGGCGGGTGCATTGACGACGATATTCGAAGGTGCGTACCCAACCGGCGGCTATGATCCCATGAAAAAAGAAGGCGCAATCATTCTCGGTACCGGCGGCGATAACAGCTACGCCGCGGTGGGAGACTTCTTTGAAGGAGCCATGACTTCAGGTTACGCGTCAGATGCAACCGACAATGCCGTTCAGGCCAACATCGTTGCGGCAAAGTACGGCCTTTGAGGAGTCAACAAAGTCGTTCGAGGCCAGCAACTGGGGTTCATAAGGAGTCACTTTCATGCATCGCTCGAATTCTGAATATTGGTTTGCTCTGCTGATTTCTGCCACGGCGAGTTTGTCTATTGCGGCATTCGGTTGTTCGTCGTCAAGTTCCGCGGGAAATGGTGGAAACGGAGTTGCCGATGGTACTGGCGGCGTGATCACCAACTCAGGGGGCGCAGGAACAGGTGGGGCCAGTCAATCCGCATCCGGGGGAATTAACGGTGCGACGGGCGGCGCAGGGCCCACGGGGGGCAGCAGAAGTGCCACCGGTGGGAGCACTGGGCCCGGGACGACGAACAATCCAACAGGTGGTGCCGATGGTCTCGGGGGGCAGGCTGGATCAGGCGGCTCAGTCGGCACAGGAGGAGCAGCCCCAACGGGTGGGCGATCGAGCACGGGCGGTGGTCCCGCTGCGGGGGGCGCCACGGGTGGTGCACTTGCTACAGGTGGGAAGTCAGGGGCTTTGGGAGGTTCCTCGAATGCCACGGGCGGGAAGTCAGGGGCTTCGGGAGGTTCCTCGAACGCCACGGGCGGTGCCCACGCGACTGGCGGCGCTTCGAACACCGTTGGCGGCTCATCGGTGGGCGGCAATAGCGCGAGTGCGGGTGCAACCGCAACGGGTGGCTCTTTGAGCACGAGTACTCTTCCCGGTGATGTTGCGAAGGCCGCAGGCACACCCTTCGTCGCCGCTCATTCCATGACCCGTGCCATGTTCGCTTCCTACAGCGGCCCTCTCTTCAAGGCCCTGCGCGTCTCCGACAATCAAGAGAAAGACATCAATGCCGTAGCCGCAGGCGGGCTCGGCGACTTTGCCGCGCTAAACACGTTCTGTTCGGGCACGACGTGCAAGGTGACGACCCTGTACGACCAAAGCGGGAACGGTAACGACATGTGGAGAGGGGACACGACGGCAAATGCTCCCGGTACGCCGAAGCTCTGCGACCTGATGGACATCGAATACTGGCAAATGTCGGACGGAACGAAGGTGCCCATTGCGCTCGAGCATGGATGGGAGTCCAACCTCGTGTGGAAGAGCGTGGCGCAATGCCTCAGGAACCGGGACAAGACCAAAAACATGCCCAAGGGCGCTACGCCTGAAACCCAGTACGGGATTTTCCACGCCAAGTATGTGAACAACAACTGTTGCTTCAACTACGGCAACACGGGAAACGCGATTCACTATAGCGGTCCCGGCACGTTGAGTGCCCTTAATTTCTCGAAGATAACATTCTGGTCCCAAGGCACGGGAGCTGGCCCTTGGCCTATGGTCGACTTTGAGACGGGCGTCTATGCCGGCAACACCGGGCTGTGCGGTTCTGGCATACCGACGACCGTTACCTGCACAACCACCGGACAAAACCCGAATCCGACCGTTTCATTCAACATCGTGACGGCGCTAATGAAGCATAACGGGATCAACCATTGGGCACTGAAGTCGGGAAATGCCCAGGCGGGCGCACTCTCGGTCAATATCGATCTAAACGCGCTACCCACCGGGTATTCCCCTCTTAAGCAGGAAGGCGGGATTGGGCTTGGTGAAGGGGGCGCAGGTGACACCGGTGGATCCGGTGGCTTCTCGGAAGGCGCCGTTATGGCAGCCGAGACGACCGACGCGACCGACAGTGCAATTCAATCGAGCGTTGTCAGCGTTTTCGGGAAATAGGGCGCTTTACGCTGGGCTAACGACGCGTCAACTCAATGCGCCCCGCGTCCACGTGCCGACTATGCCAAAAACAAAAATTGCCGTGTGGCGTACAGGAGCCTGACACCTGTCATGAATTCGCCGGGTTGCCTTTTTGAGACGGAATACGCCAGCTGGCGACACTATTTCCGAGTGAAAACGATCTCTTGGTACGGCCTGGTTCTTTGGTCGGTAATGCTGGGATGTAATGGGGCCGAAAGCTCGAATTCCACGCAGGGTTCGGGTGGAAGAATAGATGGCGGCGGCGCGCCCAGCACTGGCGGCCTGCAAGCGGGAGGCGCCCAAGGTGGCGGCGGCACGCCCAGCACTGGGGGCCTGCAAGCGGGAGGCGCCCAAGGTGGCGGCGGCGCGCCCAGCACTGGGGGCCTGCAAGCGACGGGGGGTATCGCCCAAAGCAGCGGAGGCGCGACAGGTGGTGCGCTTGTCAGTGGTGGCCAAGCCAATTCGGGTGGCTCTTCCCCCGTAGCCACGGGAGGGGTGTTGGCAACAGGAGGTTCGAAGGCCGTGGGGGGGAGCATTGCTTCCGGGGGCACGACTCATTCAACGGGCGGGAATACGGTAGTTTCGTCGATTCCTACGGGTGGCACGACGACGGGTGGAAGAACCTCGACGGGTGGCGTGACTGGGGGCCTAACCGGTGGAAGCATGGCCACGGGCGGACAACCGAACACCGGAGGAGCTATCACGATTGGCACCATCAAGAACCCGGTGCTCAAGGGATATTGGGCCGATCCGCAGGTCGCGATGTTCAACTCGAAATTCTACATTTACCCAACCACCGATGGCATTGCGAACTGGGGCGCGACGGTGTTTCACGCGTTCTCGTCGACCGATCTCGCCACTTGGAAAGACGAGGGCATCATTCTCGATCTCGCGAACGTCAGTTGGGGGAAAACCAACGCCTGGGCCCCGGGAATCACCGTGAAGAACGGAACGTACTACTACTATTTCTGCGACGCGAAGCAAATCGGGGTAGCCACGTCCACGTCCCCCGTTGGCCCGTTCAAGGATGTCCTCGGTAAGCCGCTCGTAACCGCTGGACAGTATGGCGGCCAGTCCATCGACCCATACGTGTTCGACGACGACAACGGCCGTTCCTATCTCTTTTTCGGCAACGGCAACGCAAATGGCGCCGAACTCAACGCCGACATGGTGTCTTTCAAGACCACCCCAACGACCATAGCGTTGAATGGCTTCCGAGAGGGAAGTGTCGTCTTCAAACGCAACGGCAAGTACTACTTCATGTATTCAGTAAGCGGCACCGACTCCCCAGACTACCACGTTGCCTACGCCATGTCGAACGCTCCACTAGGACCGTACACGGGGGGCACTACCGTTCTGCAGTCGAACACGAGCCTTGGGATTCAATCCACGGGCCACAATTCGGTACTGGCTCTCCCCAATGGCGACTACTACATCGTCTATCACCGTTGGGCGATCCCAGGTGGTGACGGGAACCATCGCGAAACGTGCATTGACAAAATGAATTTCAACACCGACGGCACTATCGCTCCCGTAGTCCCAACACTGTAACATGGCGTGCAGGTGCCCCGCCGCGCAGACCTACTTTGGAGGCTTGGACGAGAACCGCAAGTTGGGACCTAGCAGCGATTGAACGGCCTGGGCAAGGCCTGTTGCGGTATACGGCTTCGATAGCCAAAGTAGGTCGGTGTTTGGGATCGAGCCATCGTTTGAAGTGGCACCATGCCCCGACGCAATGATGCCTTTTTGGGCCGGGAATAGGCGACGAATGTCCCGAAACACTTCGACCCCCGTTTGTTCCTCGTTCAGTGCCATGTCCATGATTATTACGTCGTAATCGCTGACCTGTGAGACTGCCGGAGGGTCATTGGATTCGTTCCGATCGTGTTCGTCGCTCACAACGAGATAGGCCTGGACACCGCTTGCGATGGTCGTAACTTCATAACCCAGCCGCCCGAGCACGCGGCGCGCGACTCGAAGTTGAATAGGATCGTCATCAACAACCAAGATTTTGGCGTGTCCCCTTTGAACGGAAGTTGACGTTTCGCAAGTGTCCTCAACGTTTTCGGCTCGTGGAAAATACAAGGTGAACTTGGTTCCATGCCCAGCCTCACTTTTGACGTCGACGAACCCCCCATGGTCCTTCACTACGCCGTGCACGATGGCCAAGCCGAGGCCACTACCACTGACCTGTGTGAGCCTCTTGGTCGAGAAGAAGGGTTCGAAGATCTTCTTTACATGCTCTTCGGCGATTCCAGGCCCGGTGTCAATTACACAGATCGTGGCATACTCACCGGGAGGAATGATCTCGTAGGCAAGGTTCGGTTGCTGCGTTTGAAAAGGTTCAGCCCTGACGGTGACCGCCCCTGATTCGCCCACGACTTCAATGGCGTTGCGTAGGAGGTTGCCGACTGCGCGAATCAAGTGCGACTCTGAGCCGAGAATCGTGAGCGGTTGAGCCCAGGGCTCCACCCGCAGTCGTGCAACTCTCAGTCGTTCGGGAGGCAGTTGCATGCGCAAATCCGCGATACAGATTTGAATGACCCGGTTCAGATCGAGCGGCTCGCGCCGCACATAGTCACGGCGGCCCAGCGTCATTAGGTCCTTGATGGTTTCGGCTGCGCGCAGCGCCCCTTGCTTCATGGACACAAGATCTGCCCGAAGTTCGCTGGCGTCTTGCGATGGGTTCAAGCGACACTCGTCCAATTCTTCAAGCACGACATCCGAGAGTGCCACGAGCGAGCCCATGGCGTTGTTCAAATCGTGAGCCACACCTCCCGCGAGGACGCTCAAGCTACGCATTCGCTCCGCAGTTGCAAGGCGCTCCTGGACACTTCGTTCGTGAAGTGTTGCCCGGTGCACCGACTCTTCGTGAAGTGCTACGACTTCGAGTGCAGTCGAGAGATGATCGCGCAAGGCTTGATAGTTGAAGAAGTCATCTTGTGCTTCGATAACCATAAGCCCGAGCATTCTGCTTTCAGACGTCATGGGCACGACGTACTGTGTGCGTCGGCGAGTGTCATTGAGCAACTCGGAAATCTCAACGAGGCCTTCGGGCAAAGGAGCAGGTTTGCCGTTCTTGAGCTGTGCCAGTATTTCAATCCGTCTACTGGTTCCTTCCGGAGTTAACCCTATAGACATGTCCTTCGGGTGAATGTTTGGGAGGATTTCCTGTAGACTCTGCTTGAGCGACACTACGTCGGGAAGGGCGACAAGACGGCGAACTTCCTCGAGCAACACGAGGTACATTGCTTCAACGTGGAGCCGTTCAGTGGCCTGATGTCTTGCATGAAAGTTGGACGTGGCGCGCACTGCAATGCGCCAGGCAGCTTCGAGATCCGGCAACCAAACCACGGAGGATTGGACTCGCAATGTCATCAAGCGATGGAGCATTGGGTCGGAGTCGTTTTCATGCGGCTCGAGTCGCGTGAGTTGATGCTTTGCGACTGCCAACAACGCACCTTTCTGGCCGTCCCGCTCGGCTCGTAGCGCGTTTTCCAGTTGTTGCCGCTCGGGGCCACCGGCATCGGCGTCATCGGACGCGGCCAATTGTTCGCAACCGCACGAGCCGCGTACGATGAGCCGCGCCGGTACAGTGATGCATTCGCTGACGTGGGTTCCCTCCCACTGGTCAACGATAGCGTCTACCGCAAGCCTCGCCATGTGCTCCAAAGGCACACGGACTGTGGTTATTGCCGGCTCGGAGAAGCGCGAGATGCTGATGTCGTCAAATCCAGAAACTACGACATCTTCTGGAACTCGAATTCGGTGTGCTTCGAGAGCCCGCAATGCTCCAAGTGCCATGCCGTCATTGCCGGCGATGACGGCGTCGAATTCCTCACCTTCATCGATCAACGCTAACATGGCGCGCTCAGCCGTCGAGAGATCGAAGTGGGCGTCGATGATCAATCGTGGGAGGATGGCTATCCCTCGTTGGGTGAGCACTGTGCGGAAGACATCGAGGCGCGCGAGCCCATCGGGATTGTGTTCGGAGTACAGCATCACGATCTTCTTGCGTTGGTGTACGTTGACGATGTGCTCTACCACGGCGGACATGCCGGCTCGATTGTCGGCCACGATACTTGGTAGGCCTGGTAGGGCCAACCCCAAACTGCACATGGGCAGAGAACCGAGGGCATTGCACCAACGTACGAAACCATCAGGGCCGGTATATTGTGAGAGTGCCGTTGACACGAAGATAAAACCGTCCGCGCAGACTGGAACCAGTAGACGGTACACGTCGTTGTAGTGTGCGCTTACAACGTTCGGGTCATTGACTGCGCGACCCACGATGATGAGTAAGTTGAGATCTTTCTCACGGCATCGCGATTCAAATCCAGCACGCAACGACGATTCAAAACCGTCAGAGATTTGGTCAATGTAATCGATGAGGACTGCGATTGTCTTTCGCCCGGGACGCGTGTCGAACGAGACGCAACGAGCTACAGGCATCTTTGCGCTGCTGCAGGTCAGTCCTGGCGTCATACCTGTCAATACGACCACGTCTCGAAAAACTTGCACCGGGCCGGTTTTGGGGAATCAGCCACCTCGAATTGGCGAAATTGGGCCGTACGGGGCCAATGGTGCGAGCCCCGCTCAGGTTCCGCCGTAGCGAGCCACCAGCAGGGTGACATCGTCGTCTTGTCGGGCCATCCACTCGAAAACGGACTCCAGAATCCGTTCTCGTACCAGGCTGGCTGGTCCATCGTGAAACGCAACGATGTTCGCGGCTAGTCGATCTTCGCCGTAGGTCACGCCTTGTGCATTGCGCGCCTCCGTGACCCCATCCGTGTACAGAACGAGTAGATCATTGGGCTCGAGTTTGGTGGTGATGCTGCGGGTCATCGGCAAGATATCCTGGAGGATGCCCGCCCAGACGCCATCCGTTTCAATTCGCTCGACACGCCTTTCATTGGCGCGCCAGATCAGCATGGCCTCATGCGCTCCGGCGGCACAAAGTTCACCATTGGTTCGATACCGAATGAGTGCGAGCGTCACGTGCTCGTCTTGGTGCATGCGCATCCGGATATTATCGTAGAGCAACTGATTGGCGAAGGCGAGCAACGATTCGGGACCGGCATCGGGTTGGCTGCGCACGAGTCCGCCAATCACGCTTTGACACATCAACATGACAAGCCCCGTTGGCAGACCGTGGCCCGCAACGTCACCAATCCCGATCCAACAGCCGTCGGACACGGGAACCACGTCGTAATAATCGCCACCCACCTCGGTCGCAGGCTGCATGCTACCGCTGATCTCGAGACCCGGCACGGTAACACTCGCCGGCAGAATTCCGGTCTGGATCTCGGTTGCGATGCGCATCTCGCGCTCTATGCGTTCACGGTCAGCAGCCTCGCGCAATAGCACCTCTTCGACGACACGCTTCATCAGGTCCAATCGTCTGTAGCAGGCTCCCATCTGGCCCACGAGACTGTCATAAACGAAGGACTCAGCGGTACCGCGCAACATGACAACGTAGCCTCGAACGTTGACCTCCGAATGCAATAATGGGCAGACGAGCCATGCATCGGTGGTTTGCGGGCTGATGAGGTCATTAGGCAAAATGGCTTCCACTGGAAACCGTACCCCTCCATCGGGCAGTGGCAGCGCCTTATCGGTGTCACACCCGAAGATCAGCCGGGCCCACTCCGACGGAACATCGGGTCCGTCCCACTCACACAAGAAGCAAGCACGAATGCCCAGAGACTGCAGCTCTTTCGCGATGGTTTGGGCCATCTCCTCGAAGTCTTTCACCAGCATGAGCGAGTCGTTCAAGCGCAGCAGGCGGATCATCTGAGCGTGGGCATGAAAGCGCAGTTGCGCTTGAGTTCGCTCGGTCGCTTCGCTAACCAGCGCTTCTGCATCGCGGAGAAGCTTCTCGATTTTTTCCTGTTCGCGCGCCGTACCGACGCCGCCGCGGGCTTCTGCACGCTTTGCTTCTAAAATCGGCAAGAGCTGAAGCAGATCAGCTCCGCTTGCGGCCTTGCAATCGAGCTGTTGCTCGAGTACATTCAAAAATGGGCGAGCATCACCAGACTGCGTTGCCCCCAGCATCGCCTGCGCGAGTCTCTCGCAAAGCTGGTCATCCTCTTGCTCCAGAAACTCGACCAGCGCATTACAGCACGCCTTACTCCACTCATCGAGCCGTTTTGCGTGTGAAGTGTTGGTAAGGGCTGGCGGCATTGAACTTAAAGCGGTGCCGCCCGAGACCGAGCACCCACAAGACCTGCGCAGAACGAGATGGGAGTCGATAAGCGTACGTCGATTGATGGCAATGCCGTTGAGTTGGTCCATGACGAGTTCNNTCGTCGAAGCCAAACAGCGCGACGTCCTCGGGCACCCGAATTCCCCTGCGATCCAGCTCTTCGAGCGCACCGAGAGCCATCGCATCGTTGGCCGCAACTATGGCGTCGAACTGTACGTGACGCTCGTCGAGCAGCTGACGCACGGCATCGGTTCCATGGCGACGAATGTAAGAGCCCGAGGTAACGAGTTGCTCGTCGAATTCTATCCCAAATTCGTCCAACACATCGCGATACGCCCCGAATCGCTTATCGGCTTCGGAACTGGAGCTTGGACCTCGAATACAGGCGATTCGTCGACGCCCGTGGGAACGGATCAAATGGCGTACACCGGCACGTACGCCCGCCTTGTTCTCTATCTCGACACTCGGCAGCCCACTCCAATGCATGGCGACGCTACATATCGGTGTGTTCTCGAATCGTCTGAAGTAGTCCTCGAACTGCGCCGCAGTGAAATTATTGCCCATCGTGACAACGACTGCCCCATCGATATTGCGCGGCGAAGCGTTCCAATGAACCGTGTTGCGTTTTGCCTTAGGATAGTCCATCTCAAGGAGGCCCCCCACGAAACAAACGATCTCGACACCGCGTTCCGCACCGCAGCGCGCAATTTCCTCGAAGATTGGGTCCGCGTATCCGTCCGCAAGCCACTCGATGAAAACACCGACTCGGGTCAGCTTCGATCGTTTCAACATGCTTGCACGTTCTAATCTACGGCACACTGGCGCTGTCGCTGAAGTAGGCCCTGGCATGCACGAGCCCGCGGCCGGGCGGCCAAGGAAACCAGAGTCTTTCTAGGAACTTAGCCCGGGTCAGGAAGGAACCGTCTACTTGCGAATGGTTTTGGTTGCTCGGGCTCTACGATCCCATCAATTGGACTGGTCGAGCTCCATGACTTTCTCGATGTGGACCTTCGCCTCTGCGCCTTCGAGGAATACGACCGGTGTGAGGGGCACGGGCGCACTATTTTGGTACTCCTGGACCTGCATCGCCAACATCGAACCGGACTTGGTGTAGTGTAGGGAGATCAACAACGGGCTTGTGTCCACATTGCCTTCATCATCCATGGCGAACGGCAGCCTCAGGATGGCTGCCAGGTCTAGTCTGCCGAACGCAACGACTAGTGGCGCTGGCTCACAAGTGAAGTAGCGAAATCCCCCGTGTACCTTTTCGCCGGTTACTGTGTAGATGACCGAGCCGAAGAGTCCCAGAAGCCACGTCTTGTCTTTGACCTTCCCCTCGCAATCTTCAACGAGAAAGTCGTCGATATCTGGAGCCCGCTCACTTTGGCAACACGAGTGGTCGCACCTGGCTCTATTCGGACTTCAAGTGTTACCACCCGAGTTTGGCCTTGATGGCTGCGGCTGCGGCGTCGCCCATGATCTTCTGCCGATTCACGTTGGGGTGGGCGGGCGTTCCCATGGACTACTACGGCGTGAGAGACCGTTTCGGGGTTTGGCTCCTTTCCGATTTGACGATTACGGCAAGTACCGCCGCGCAAACGCCCGTGGATTCGTTGACGCTCTCCGACCAACCGTTGGTAAGCCTTAGCGACGTCGAATACATCGAGCAAGCGACGGGCTTTTTGGCGTTCAATTCGGAAACAGTCGCTTTCGACAGCTTGCGCGCGACGATTGGCAACCCGACCATGTCAGGGTTGCCGTTCGTCGTCGTGGCTGATGGCGTCAAAATCTACATGGGCGGGTTCTTCTCCCCGATATCATCGATTCGTATTCCTGATCCAATGGTGTACACTGACTCAATCACCGTTGGCGGCTTCACGATTAGCGCGCCGGAACCGGGCCCGACGCCGCCAAACGATCCGCGCTTTGACCCGCGCATCGTCAAGGTTCTCACGGAAACCGGGCGCTTCGTGCCGGCGGGCGGCTGACGCTGCGCTTCGGGGACACGTTGGCTTTCAGGGCTCGTTGCGCTACGCTACAGCGAATCGCTTGCGTAGAAAGGCAGGTCACGATGCAAAATGGCCAATCGTGTCGCGTGGCTCTCGTTGGACGCCAACTACAAGACAATGAGAACTTGGGGCTCGGGTATCTGCAGACCGCATTGGCAAACGCCGGTGTTGCCGCTGACCGGCACGTGCTCAATGACGTGACCGACATTGAGCAGGTTGTCGGCGCCGTGATGCAACAACGCAACGAACTCGTTGGGCTGTCGCTGCCCGACGGCGGTTCGGCGTTGAACATGCTGGCGTTCGGTGAGATGCTGCGCAAGCGTGGCTATGGGGGAACCATTGTCGCTGGCGGCCCGTTTGCCACACTTGCAAGAGATTGGCTTTTGCACCGCTACGCTTGGCTTCACGCGGTGGTGCGGCATGCCGGTGAGTTGCCGTTAGTCGCCCTCGTTGAAGCTCTGCAAGCGGGCCGAGATCTTCGTGACGTGGCGGGCCTGAGCACACGCGACGGCGATGGGGCGCCCGCGCCCGTGACCGCGGCTCTACCGCTACAACTTACGCCACAGCATGTTGAGCTGCCCCGTTTGCTGGGCCAGCGCATGGCGCACATTCAAGGCACGCGCGGCTGCCAGGGTCGCTGCGGCTATTGCGGGCCTGCAGCGTTGCAGGAACTTGAACAGACGGACGCGCGCCGCAGCGGCATCAACCAAGAAGAGTTGCATCGCCTGGGTATTGGCGGTGTGCGCAGGCGCTCGACGGAGAGCCTGTGCGACGAGATTGCCGGGCTTTACCAGCGCGGTGTGCGCTATTTCTACCTTGTAGACGAGCATTGCTTACCGTACCGTGAGGCGGACGCTCATGCCTTTTTGGCCGGCCTTGGCGCGGGCCTTTCCAAGCGCCGCGTTGGCCCGCGCGGTTTTGGTTGCATGCTGAGGCCGGAGCGCCTGACGAGCTCGCTGTTCGACAGTTTCGTTGATGTCGGGTTGGTGCGCGCGTTCCTCGGGCTCGAGTTCGCCACGGCTGAACAGGGCCGGCTTTTTCACAGGCACGTGGATCCAGGGCACGGCAGCGAGCTGCTGACGCACATGGACGCAAAGAACGTTGCCTGCATCGCAAACCTAATGTTGGTTCACACGGAATCAACCCGGCAATCCATTGAGGCGGGCATCGAATTCTTGGCTTCTGCCGAGGCCGGTATCGTCGAAACAACCCGCATGATGGTGTACCACGGCACTCGGCTTCAGGTTGAAATGCAGCGCGCCGGGCGCCTCACCGGCAACCCGCTACGTTACGGCTACCACCTCGCTGACCCGGTTGCCGAACGCTTTTCTCAGGTGTTTGCGCGGCTGCGCCTGCAAGCATTCGGCGATCACAGTCTTTCGCAACGCGTGCACGAGGTGGCAACGACACTTTCGCTCGGCTTGCGGCTATTCCCGAATGCAACGCTGCGCGCAGCGCAAGGCGAGTGCAGGCTACTCGAGGCCGGGGTTCGCAAGCTGACGCACACGAGCCTACGCGGTGCTTTCGATCTCGTCGAACCCGGCATGCCCAGCGAACCTGCGCTTACCGACTGGCTCGCGGACGTCGCCCAACGGGCGTCCGTGCTCAGGCGGCAAGCGGATCGGCTCGAACGCGAGATCGCCACCGCAGTTCACGAGCTGCCGAGCCATTTTTCGCCGATGCGTGCCGCAGCGGCACGTACCTTGACGTTCACGATGCTGGGAGCGGCCGCCGCCTGTGGCGGAAACAGCGACAATGGGGCAGAGCCCGTAGCCAATGCGGGCGCCTCTGCGATGGGCGGGGCTGCAAGCGGCGGCGCTTCGAGCGCTGGTGCAAGCGCGGCCACCGGTGGACTACTGCCTTACTGTTCTTCGGGTGTCATGACGACAGTTACAAGCCAAGTTCAGGCGCGCGCTGCTTCACAAGTGCCATGTTTTGGCGGCTATATATCTCAAGTCACGGGCACGGCGGGTTGGCAGGTCAACGACGCCATGGGCTGTAGACTGGGGACGACAATCTACGCGAACCAAGTGATGACGGCCGTGTCCGACATTTTGCCGACGAATTGCTTGATGAGCATTTCAATTACCGGCGGCGAGCAGACCGACGTCAACAGCCTGAGGCAAGCCGTCAGCGCGGCTGGCTGCAACGCCACGTGCGCCAACTACGCCATCCAGATTGACGCATCCGGCAAAGTTGTTGATGTTACCGGAAGCGCGTCCGCACAAGTATTGGATTGCATCCGCACGGCGCTCGCCGGGCTCACCTTTCCATGCCTAAGTGGTGGCCAAGTATGTCCCGAGATGTGCATCGTGGAGTGACGGGTAAGCGGGGGTAAGGCCGCGTACGAAAGCCATCCGTCAGGAGCAACTCCACGTCGGGTCGTCGGCCGCGCTGCCCGGTCGTCACCGCGCGTCAGGGTGGCCGCAAAGAATCGTGAGCTCGAGGCTGGCACAGTGACACACTATGCCAAAAAATCGGCATTAAACGATGGTTGTGGGCTGGCACCCTCTTTGCTAACAGTGCCAACCGGAGGTCAGCCATGCGCGTCGCGCTCGTCGGATCGGACTACGAAGAGAACCTAGGTGTTGCAATGATTGCCGCTTCGCTTCTCGAAGCGAGGCATCAGGTTCAAGTCGTTGCTTTCAACGAGGCTCGCGAACTGGAGACAGTAGCGGAGAGGATTCTGCGCTATCGACCGAAGGTCGTTGGGCTCGGAATGCAGTTCCAACACCGTTCGGCGGATTTCCTTCAACTCGCGCTCGAGCTGCGTAATTCCGGTTACGACGGGCACATCACGTGCGGTGGGCAATACCCCAGTATGGCTTGGGTCGAAGTGATTGAAAACGAGCCATCCGTCGATTCGATTGTTCTTCACGAGGGCGAAAGCAGCATCGTCGAACTCTGTGAAACTCTGCAGCGGGGGCGCGAACTCGACGGCGTGGCGGGCCTTGCACTGCGCACCGCGGATGGCCGCGCCAGGCGCACCGCACCGAGACCCCTTTGCGCGGATCTCGATTCGCTCCCGTTCGCGTATCGTTATCGAGAACCCGCTCGCCACATGGGCCTAGCATTTCGCCCCATTTGGGGAAGCCGCGGCTGCTGGGGGAGTTGTGCCTTCTGTTCCATCACGAGCTATTACCGCGACGCACACAAGTACGGCGGAGGACGAAAACTGCGTTTGCGAACTGTCGAGAGTTTGGCAAAGGAGTTGGCCGCGCTCTATCACGCCGAAGGCGACACGACGTTGTTCTGCTTTCACGACGAAACTTTGCTCCTGCCAAGGCCGGCAGATTCCATTGCCAGGCTGACCGAGCTGCGAGATAAGTTGGACGCCCTCGGTGTCGGGCAACTCGGTATCATTGGCAAATGCAGGCCGGATTGCGTCACGCCAGAACTCGCCAAAGCGTTGCGTCGGCTTGGCGTGGTTCGAATGTTCGTCGGCGTGGAGAACGGATCGCAGCGAGGGCTCGACAACCTTCACCGCCGAACGACCCTCGAACAAATCGAGCAGGCGCTATCCGCGTACGAAGCTGCCGGGATCTTCGTCTGTTACAATCTCTTGCTCTTCGAACCCGACTCGACACTCGAAGACGTCCGAGGGAACGTGGAATTCATGCGAAAGCGTGCCCACATCCCCGTGAACTTCTGCCGTGCCGAGCCCTACCACGGGACACCACTTTACGAACTCGTGAAAGCACGCGGCACGCTGCTCGGTAGCCACCTCGGTTGGGACTACCGCATTCACGATGATCGCACGGAGCTAGCCTTTCGAATTTCGGCCGCGGTCTTTCGTGAGCGCAACTTCGATGCCGAAGGTGTCGCCAACCGTTCCATGGGACTTGGCTACACCGCGCAGCTCCTACGCTGCTTTTACAATGTCAACACGGTTCGTGGGCAACGATTGCTCGAACGCACTCGTCGAGTGACCGAAGACATCGTTCTCGATACTGCGAGATTTCTCGAACAAGCCGTCGAGATCGCCGAGAAGTGCGATTTGTCGGATCATGACGCGATTGCCCGCCAAACGGCGCTGCTTGGGCTTCAAGTGGCGTCGCACAATCGAGCTTCTCACGCTGTCCTCGACGACCTCATCGAGGACCTCAGCGCGTACGTTGCCGAACAGCCCCACACTCGGGTAGGTCCAAGCATCCCCGAGCGCGCAAAGGCGACACTCGAGAAGATGGCACTTGCCGGCTGTTTCGCGGCAAGCGTGCAGGCTTGTGGCGGCGAGAGTTCCGACCCCGCTCCGGGCCCGTCGGGTGGCGCAACACACACGGGCGGCAGCAACGCTACGGGAAGCACCGCCAGCGGAGGCTACTTCGTAGCCGATCCCCCACCCGCGTCGGGCGGACGCTCAGCAACGGGAGGCAGCAACGCAATTTACGGTGATGGCGGCGCACCTCCGACAACTGGCGGACGAACGTCGAGCGGCGGCAGCAAAGCAACGGGTGGCATGTTCGTCGTCGATATGGCGCCATCAACTGGCGGCCGCGTATCTAGCGGCGGCTTCGTATCAACGGGTGGATATTACAGCGAGGGAATGACTGGCGGTCGAACTTCGACCGGTGGCGTCAAAGCAACCGGTGGGCGAAACGCAGGCGGCGTAGGTGGCGGAGACTCGGTCCCGTGGACTGGGGGGCGAATGTCGACCGGTGGTTTCGGCGTGGGCGGTATGGTCGTTGATATGGCGCCGCAGACAGGTGGGCGCTCGTCGAGTGGCGGCACTGCGGCAACAGGTGGCATTGGTGTCGTTGACATGGTTCCACCGACAGGCGGGCGCAGCAGTGTTTCGACGGGAGGGATGTTCTCTGATCCGCTGCCCCCCGCCACGGGCGGGCAGAGCATATCGGCCAGTATTTCGAGCACGCGTGCTAACGCTCTTTACGCGGGCAACGTAGTCGTCGACACGTCGCGGGCCTCGTTGACGATCAAGCCTGCCGACGAAAAGGATTCTGCTCTCGCCTGCTCGGTAGACCCAGCTCCTCCCGAGTGCACGTCGGGCATGCTGCACAATTCCGCAGTCGTCGAGAATTGGCGTGATTCGAGCCCGAAGCGTTTCATTCGATCGAGCGATCTCGCGTTATTCGACCCACCTGACGTTAAGCTGCAGGCACAGGTGCTCGGCTCTCAAGTTCGAGTGCGTCTGTGTAGCAGCATTGCCGGCCTTTCATGCCGCTGGGAAAGCGAAGGCACGGTTGAAGGCGAAGGTCGAGAGGTTCTCTGGACGCCAGCCCATGACGAAGATGCCCTTTGTGTCGCGGCTCGGGGTTCCGGCGGAATTACGGTTGCCATGCTTAGGGCAACCGATGTTGGCCGGACGTGATCCGGCACTGAACACCAGCAGCTGTTACTGCGGCCATTCGAGCTTGATCGGCCCGTTGCTGTATGAGCAATCGCATGGCAGCTCATCGCATGTGCAGGGACTTTGCTCAATTGGCGCCGCTGCCGAGCACACGTAGCTGGCACGCCTACTCGTAACCGTCGACCAAGTGAGGCTCGTTGCACCGCCGACAGTGTCGGCACCGCCCGCACCGCCTCCCGATGGTATTGCGCCACCTGTTGCCACGTAGCCCCCCGAAGCACTTCCGCCGGTAGCACCACCCGTTGCGATGTGGCCTCCATGTGTCACCACCTGACCTAAGTGAGTGCTCACTATACGACGATTCGCCGATGGAGTCCTCCTCGACGACAAAATGCCGAGTTTAGGCCCGCATACCCGCGCGGCGCCTCACTCCCAAGGGCAGGGTCTTTGCCGCGTGTGAGACCTTGGCTATAGTCGTTTCATGCTTGCCCGTCGGTTGTATTTGCTATCAATGCTCGCCGCGAGTGGTTGTCATACCGCCCAGACACCGGCTCACCGCACCGTATCCAGGACTGCCGCGCCGCAACACCGGTGTAACTCTAACGGTTGACGAGTGGGCCAGCCCTATGAACGCCGGCATCCCACGCTACGCGGGCTGGTCCTTCGACAATCCCTGGGAGCTCGTAAGCGGCCGCTGGGTGATCGAATTGCTCGACCATCACGGTCCAATCCTGCGACAGGAGTTCACTGTGGTGGTGAACGCACCGTGACGCAGTCGGTCAGGTTCCGAGCGACCGTTGGCGAGGCCGCCGCTCCCAGCCGACTTCGGTGCGCTCCCATTCCACGCGGCTTCTTCAGCCAATCACAATGCGCCGCGGTAGGCAAGGCGGCGCGCTTGTGCGTTGGTTTTTTCAGTTCGACGGGAACCTCTGCCAACTTCCTGTTGTCAGACTAGGCAACCCAGCACACCGCCCGTTCCGAGAGCTTCCCACGGAAGCGTTTGACGGTCTTCTGACAGTGTGCACCAACAACCACAAGGGATTGCCATGTTCATAGTGCGGTCACGTCCACGTCGGGCGCACGGCATCGCTGCGCGCCTATGCATTCTCAGCCTATCTCTAGTTTCTTTCGCCTCTGCCACGGAATCGAAGGATTCCAGCACGGCGCACGAACGCACGCAAATCTCCGAATGCCTGACTTTCACTCAACAAGCCCTCGAAACCGGAGTTGAATACCACTTTGCGAATGACTGCAAAAAGACTCTGGCGTGTAGCTTCGAATGGACCTTGACATGTGGTGAAAAAGCGCCATTCAAGCAGTTTCACCGCAGGGCCGCCGTGCCGCTTGCGCCGAAAGCTGAGCAAAGCGTCACGGCTAACGTTCAGGTCTGCAAGGGCGACAGTTGGGAAATCACCAGTGCTGCTTGGACTTGCTCATCGCCGTGATCGTCGAGCCGCCACCTTGGCGCGCTTCTCAGTGCAAATACGACTTGATCACGCCGTACCAGGTGTCGCCCATCCACGGGTAACCCACGGTGTAATTCGGGTGCACGTTGTCGGTGCTGAGCGCGCCGGTCGGGAGGGTTGACATATCCACGTACAGCACGTGCTTCCCTGCAGCCGCCCGCGTTTGGACAATGCCGGGTATGGCGGCGTCATAGGTAGCAACATTGGCAGCGCACTGCGTTGGCGTGTAGCCGGTAGAATTGCAACCGGGGAATGGATAGATCGAGGAGACAACGAGAAGGGCGTCAGGAACCGCCGCAACGATCTTGTCAATGAGTGTCGCAAGCCTATCCGATGCTCCGGCCTCGCTGCTCGCATAGCCTTCGTCATTCGTGCCAATGAATAGGAGCACGATATTCGGCATGTCCTTGAAAGCCTGGGAGGTCGTGGCAATTCCGTTGATCTGGGTAATCGTCCATCCGATGTGCCCCTCGTGGTTCTTGGGAAATGTCTGACCGCTGACGGTGGTCGGACCGCCCGTCAGGCTCCCGACGAAAGTGATGTGCTTTTGGTCGGCTACGGCCTTGGTGAACAGCTCAACGCGGTATCCACCATTGTAGTTCGGGCTTGCTGTGTCTGCGCCTGCGCCCGCAGTGATCGAGTCACCGAGCGGCAGAATCTTGCAATTGCCAGTCGCAGGACACGGGTCGAACGTGCTCGTGCTCGTAGAGCCCGCAGCGCTGCTGCCTCCCGTCGCTCCCGATGCTCCGCCGCTGTGGCCTCCGGTGCCGTTCAATCCTCCAGTGCTGCGAGCCGTGGAGCCTCCAGTGCTCTTTCCACCACTGCCTCCTAACGAAGCTGTCGCTCCGCCGGTGCCGCTAGGACCTCCACCGGTGCTGGTCATGGTGCCCCCGGTGCTGTCGCTCGCTGTGCCGCCGGTGGCGCTGCTATTCGTGCCCCCAGTGCTGCTCGCAACGCTGCCGCCCGTCGAGTTGCTTGCTTGACCTCCGGAGGCGGCCGGTCCTGCGCCACCCGTACTCACAGTGCCACCGGTTGGGGCGTTGCCACTTTGGCCGCCGGTACTCGCTCCACCCGCCGCAGCTGGCTGGCCCGACGTCGTGTTGTCGCTAGAGGAACATGCGAGACTGCCAAAAAACGCAAGAAGAATCGCTGCTCGCGCGGTTTGCGCAACAACATGGCTAGATGCGGTCGTGTGCTTCATCGGGTTCCTTGTTTGTCGCCAGTTCGGCCGACCATAACAGTCTCAGTTGGCTCGTTCGAGCTGCAACGGCGATGTGCAGAATGCCAGCGCGAGAATCACTTACCCGAGCAGTGGCAAGTCGCGTTGAAATCCAGCACGTGTTCGTGTTCTGGCTCGACGGCTGGATGGTGATGACCCAGCTGGGCCCGCTCTCAGATGACGACTGAAACAGGCTGCGGCGCTTTTCACAAAGGCCGGCAAGCCGTCCGCTGCAAACGGGGCGACCTGCTTAAGCGTTCATTGCGCACCTCCTGACGGTGCCGAGTGTAGCGACTGAGCTACCAACTGCGTTGAACCGGTGGGCTGTTGGTTGGATTGTTTTTTTCGGCACGCGCACGGCACTTGCCGCCGAATACTACGTAGCAACGACGGGCAGTGATTCGACCGCAGGCACTCTTGAGCGAAGACGGCCCGAGCGCGGGTTACGGCGTGTGCTGGAAAAATGATAGGGTTTGGCTTCCCTTCTCAATGGACGCCCTATCCCGGCGCGCTGTACGAGAGCGAGTGAGGCGTCGATCCGCGTCCTTTACGCTGCCACCCATGGCAAAGCCCACCAAGAATGGGTACCGATGCTGCGCGCCAGGATGTGTCTCATCCAGACGCAATGCATCAGCCAAAGAATTCCTTCACCCGTTCGTGTTCACTCGTCGTCTCCTGAATGACCGGAGAATCAACAAACCAAACGCCCCAAAGAAGGCGAGTTGCTTCGAGTCCGATTGCTTACCAGGTACACGACAACTGCAGCTGCCCGTACTGGATAAATCATTGGTAATCGTCGTGCCAGCATCGGCTGACGAAGTCGTCGCGCCCGCAGTACCCATCAAGCCGCCAGTTGCAATTGCAACTCCGCCGACACCGGCACCGCCAGTACCCAGCTGTCCGCCAACTGCGCTATTGCCGCCAAACCCTATGGCCCCGCCCGTTACGAAAACCGTACCCCCAGTTGCGTTAGCGGTTCCACCCGTCGACAGTCCGCCACCCGTAGTTGCAACGGTTGTCGCGCCACCACTGTTCGAGATGCTCGATGTGCCGCCAATCGTTCTGGTTCCGCCAGTAGAGGCCACTCCACCCGTTGTCAATGTACCACCCCCGGCATTGCTTCCGCCAGTAGCCCGGGACCCGCCGGTGCTAGAAGTGCCGCCAGTCGTTCTGGACCCGCCAGTGGAGGCCACTCCGCCCGTTGAGGTAGCTCCACCTGTGCTCGAAGCGCCGCCGGTTCCGCCGGTACCGCCTGTGCTCACAGCTCCGTTGTTGACCGCTGGGGTTGGGGCAGGCACAGTGCCGCCCTTGCTGATTTTTATAGCGTACGCGAGGGCCGTATAAGGTTGTGTGCTCGGCAAAGTGACATGCAAGCCCGAGGTGTCTTGCGTGAACGACAAATTGATGGCGGCGCCACCCGTCGGGCCGAAGAGATACACTTTGCCCGATCCAACCGCGAAGCGGGCCGTCGTTACCGCTGTCATGTCCACGACTTTGCCGTTGCCGGGCCATCCACCGAGGATGGCGTAGACCGCATCGCCATCCTTCGACTTCGTGTAGCGAATGTCGCTCGTGGTAAGCGCCGTCGGTGACGTGAACTCGCCGCCACCCATCTTGGTCGGGCCCTCGCCGTACACCGCGAACAGTCGGGTGTTGTAGATCGCCGTTCCCATTTGCTTCAGGAACTTTCCGAACGCCGCCATGATATCTTTTTGCCGCTGCGGAAAGCTTCCGTCAGGCATGGGCGAGACATTCAGGATCATGTTGCCGCCTTTGCTGATGCGGTCGACGAACGAGCCGATGAACTGAGCGTCGGTGTAGTAGGATAAGCCGCTTACGTAGCACCAGCTCTGCGAGCCAACGGCATCGTCGGTCATCCAATATGGCGTTCTGATGTCCGCCGGCCCGCCGCGTTCGTAGTCGTACAGTTGGCCCTTGTGATCAGTGATTGTTTCTTTTGCCACCGCGATCACTTCCTTATTCGCGGCGACAGCGGCATTGTAATAGTAGGCAAGGAACGTCATCAGGTTGGTTTGGCTGATTCCGCTGAGATATCGGTCTTGGTAGATGATGTCGGGGAGGAATTCGTCGATGACCTCCTTCAGCTTGTTTAGCCAAAGTGTCTGCTCATCGGCATTGGAGAGCTTGCCATAGAGTTTCAGTAAGCTCGGGTCAGTCGTCGTTGGCGTCCCGTAGGCCCAGTAGCCCCCGAAGTTCCATTCAGTATGTAGCGACATAAAAAACTTGAGGCCCTTGCTCCGTATCGCGTCCGCATGCAGTTTGGCCAAGTTGAGCTTCGGTCCATATGCCACCGAGTTCCATTCGTTCACTTTGCTGTCCCACATCGAGTAGCCGTCGTGGTGCTCCGCCACCGGTCCGGCGAACCAAGCGCCCGCATCGAGAAACATTTGTGCCCAGGCGTCCGGATCAAAGGCGCCCCCGGCTGACACCAACTTCGGCGCAAACTGGACGAACTTACCCGACTTATCATTCGCGCCCTTGATGAAGTTCTCGTACCCCCAGCTTCCGTATGGATCGCCGTACGTCGCCATGTGGTGTTGGTACTCGGAGGAATTACCCGCCTTGTTGAACATGTTTCGCGGGTACCATTCCGATCCGAACATGGCCGTGCCGAACGCACCCCAGTGAAAGTAGATGCCGAACTTGGCGTCTTGGAACCACTCGGGCGCCGGGTTGTGATTGTCTAGCGAGGTCCACGAGGCCGTGTACGTGGTCGTCTGGGCCGAAGCCTGTGGCAAACCCATTGTCAAAGCCGCAGCGCAAGCAAGTACCCAGGGCGCACCATTGGAACCAAGTCGAGTTCTAAACATGGAATACCTCACTAGCGAGCGCCCGAGAGCACGGTGGCCCGGGTAGGAACGTAAAATCACCCGGTTTGATTAAAGGGGGTCACAGCCGCTGGAGTGAGTCTGTCGATTTTTTTCGGAGTGACGATTTTGGGGGTCGAAGAGGCATTTGCTGATGCGACCGCTCGCGCGACAGGGCGGGTCGTGGTTGGCAACTCCGGCCGGACCGCACGGCGGTGAGGTGCGCTCTGCAGGCCATAGGTCGGCTCATTGCCGACAACGCCCAGGGCAGGGGCAAATTCAGGCGATCACTTGCGATAGAGCGCGCCGACCTCGGCGGCGCTCAGTGCGCGCCCGTAGATTCTGACGTCATCGATTTCTCCCTGCATCAGGTTGTCTTGTTGGGCGCTTGCGCCGATCACCCAATTCGTGTCGACGTTTGACTGAGGCGCAGTCGTATCGGCGGTGGACGCTGCGAGGGCACCGTTGCGATAAATCTGATACGTGTTGCCGTCGAACACACCGCAAAGGTGAACCCACGTGCCGACGTCACCACTTGGAATCGCCGCCACGGCTTCGTGGTTAACGCTGTCCCAAGTCGTAAACACGTATGAGCCGGTGTCGACGCGAAGGGCAAAGTCATAGCTAGGGCCGAATCGATAGCCATGAGCTATAATGTTCTCGCGGGCGTCGATTTTGGCTGCGCGAAGCCACGCCGCCACGCTGATGGGCCCTCCGACATTCAAGAGACGGGGATTGCCGATGTCAATCCACTGATCCTGCCCATTGAAAGACAAACTAAACGGATCTTGAAACTGCACCGGTGGCACGTCTCCGGTTGGAACAGGCGGATTTTGCGACGGCCGACCTTGATTCCCAAAACCCGACGAATCGGTGGCGGTGCTGCCCGGCTGCCCCTCATCGAGCGCCCAATGTCCCAAGAGTCCGGAATTGGGCTCCCCGAGGTCGGAACTGGAAATGTCTAGCGTGGCATTGGTGCAAGCAACACTCGAGAGAAGCACGGCGCCGCAACAGACACCGCCTAATCGCCGAGGCAAGAATTCCCGCGCGCCGCGAGCTAATGGCAGGCTCGGGCTTCGGGTCCCACATTGGTCAAAACCAGACCACCCCACCGAGACTACCTGACACGACGAGGCCCGACATACCATTCTTTTCTGCTCCCTGCATTCTGACAACAATTCCGCGAAGTGGAAAACCCAAGCCCGCAGACGCGTCCAGCAAAAAGTGGGGTGCAAGCGATAGCGCAATTCGTGGTTCAGCGGCTAAGGTCCACGCACCGAGGAGCGCCGTCTGCGCACGGTCCGCGGCAAGCTGCTCGACGCGAAACTGAACTAGGTATCCCTGGGCGCGCACCAGGAGCGCCGTTTCGACCGAGTGCCGCAGCGACCAGAAATTGAACCCTACCGCTCCGGATGCCGTGGCTGCGCGCGTGGTCAGCCTTCCGCTCGGCAGCGGCTGGTCAGCTCCGACGCGACCTCCCACTCGCAACTCCGTCGAGAACCAACTTCCAAGGCGGGAGGCCACGAACAGATCGCCACCCGCGAGTGTTCGTCCGCCCGAAAAATACTCGAATGCCGACAGGAGACCGAGTTGCCATCGGCCAATTGGCTCCTCTATGGGCTGTTTTGCACGCGGGGTAGACGCGGCAGACGCGGGAACAAAAGGTGGGGGAGCAATGGGCAACGGCGCTTGCTTCACCGTCTCTCGCTCTGGAGACTGGGCCGCGTCAAACCGCCGAATGAACTCGGCGATCGCCAGCGCTAGCTCGCGAGAGCGGGCCTGGAGCGCGGCTGTGTCATCGTCGTCCACTACGGGGGGCAGCTGAATCGTGCGGATGCTTTCAGCTTCGCCAGAAATCCAAGGCAGAACCTGAATCTCCTGCGCCCCGTCGACGCATCGAACACTCACGGAAGAGGGCAGCATTCGTGCGCCACGGATCTCCAACTCCATCACCTCGCGAACCGTCTTTTCGTCGACGGCGACACACGGATCAATCATCAGAGCGGGCCCATTGTCGGTTACCCCAGGGGTGATCTGGGCGCCGATCGCAGCGAGCCAAAGCGCGATGAAAGCATCAGTCAATTGTTGCCAATCAAACCGCGCATCAGCGTTATGTAGCGCCCGGATGGATACACCCGTTCGTAGTGGCGGGCAGCGTCAGCGGCACGGCGCGAGTCACCCGCTTTCTGCCAAGCTTCGGCCACGCGCGCCGCGGCATCTTCTGCCAAACCTCCGTGCGGCGCGCTGCGCTCCGCTGCGGCAAAGGCCGCAGCGGCGTCGCGCGGCCGACCGAGATCCGTGAGTAGAACCCAGCCAAGTGTGAACGCAGCCGCGGGAGCTCGCGGATCATTCGGGTAGTGCTCCAACAATCGTCGCAAGGGCGTTACCGCCCTCTGCGGTTGATGCAATCGCCGAGCCTCGTCTGCGGCCTTCAGGAGTTCCGCTGGATTATCCGCGCCTCGCGTGCGGGATTCAGCGCGCGTGCCATCCGCCACCGCGGACGGTGCCGGTACCGCGGGCGCTTCCTTCACCGGTTCGATGACCTCAGTTGCAGTGGAGAATACTCGGTTTTCGCCGGCGCCGAGTTCAACACGCCATCCGTTGGCAGCGTGCAGAACCGCGATCCGCCCTTCTGAAACCACTACACGGATTTTCTCCCCGACCTCGTGATCCACACGGAACACAGTGCCGATGTCTTCAATTCGTATTGGACCCGTATCGACACGAAACAGCCGTTGCGCGTCATGGCGAATGCGGAATTTCGCGCCGCCCGACCGCAAACGCACAATCGTACGCGCGGGTGTCTGCTCGACGAGCTGGATATCCGCCTTGCCGTCTGCCGGCGTTACAACCGAGCCATCTTCCAGAATCAGCGGTTGCGAAGCGGCAACGGGCACGACCCCCGGATGTTGTGGCCGCCGCGCGTACAGCAGCCCAAAGCCGATCGCTGCGACCACCACGACACCAAACAACGTGGTCGCTGGCTGCAGCTGTCGGTCCGGGGTGAGCCATCGTCGCAACTTCTGGCCGAATGTCTCGCGCGCCTTGAGGCGATCTAGCGCATTCATGACGGCCGCGTGATTGAGGGCGGCGTCTTGCTTTCCGGGAGCTATTGCGGCTCTGAAGATGTGTGCGGCTTCGAGCTCTGCCGCGCAGTCGATGCACTCGGCGACGTGCCCTTCCAGCTGAGGCCGATCACCGGGGCCCAACTCGCCTCGAATTGCGTGTTCGAGTAGTTGCTCGGGGTGCTCTTGCTGCTCGCTATTACCGTGCACGGCTTCCCTCCCCCTTTCGCTCGAGCCACCGGCGAAGGGTGTTCTTCCCCAGGCGCAATCGCGTCTTGACTGTATTTGCAGATACACCCGTAATGCTGGCGATTTCGTTGATCGAATGACCAAGCATGAGGTGCAAGAGTAAGACTGTCGCTTGCGACTCGTTGAGATCGTCGAGCAGACTACGCACGAGATCCGCGCGCGCCTCTTCCTCTCCCTCGGAGCTCGCGAGCCGCAAGATTCGCAGGTTTATCACCAAATGTTGCTTAGAGCGAACCCGCGCGCGCCGTCGCGACGCGATCGCGCGCCGCATCGCGATCTTCGTTACGTAGTGAGAGACGTCGGCTTCGAATCGGAACTGGGGCAGTGCTCGCACGATATCAATGAGGCAGTCCTGGATAGTATCTTCGAGCTCCTGGCTTTCGCGGCCTAGGATGCCGCGGCAAATCCTGCGAACCAAGGGCGCGATCGATTGGAGGAATTGCTGCAATGCGAACGGATCACCTCGAAGTGCCTCACGTGCACAGCCATTGAGACTCTCGCTGGCCGTTCTTGCGTGCTCCTCCGAGACCACGGTCTCGATGCCATCGACTGGCGCAGCTATGGGCACGCAGCGCATACGTCGAGAATGTACGCGCGCACTTCACAAGTCAATTCGGGCACCGCGCCGATTCGTCGCGGCGACGCTGCGAAGGGCACTTCCCGAGGTGCGGGCCAGAAATCGCCCGCGCCGCAAAAGTCGACAGACCCATTTCGCCGCGCGCGCTCCCCTTTGGAAGCACGGGGATGTTTTTGACGGCGCAACGGTGGACGGTAAGAGCGCGTCGGGCGGGGCTGCCAGCGGTGTTCGCGAACCATCAGCACGCCCAGGTGCCCCGGCATCAGCCGGACTGTCCCGCCTCCGGGCTGAGTCCGATGTGAGTCCGTTGCTGGTCCAAAGCATTCCTTACCCCGACTGGTTGCAGGGGAGAGAACCCTCGGCAAATCCTAGAGAGCCCGGCCGGGCAATTAGTTCGGGTGGCGCGTCAGTAATGTTCGCCTTCAGCGTGAGCCTTTCGCAATGGCTCGTGTATCTTCGTTATGATGGCTTTGGCGAAGAAGCAACCTACCTTATTGCCGACCGCGGAAGCGCTTGGTGATGCGGATTTGGTTGGGCGGGCCCTGAGCGGTGATCGCTGGAGCCGGGACATGCTCTATCGTCGTCACGCGCATTACCTACTGGCGGTCTCTACCCGGCTACTCTCGAGCCGAGGTGAAGCAGAGGAAGTCGTACAGGACACGTTCGTCGTGGGGTTCGAGCAGCTGGGTACGGGCGAACGCGTTCCTAACCGGGTGCGTCGCCTTTCGGCGGGTGACTTCCTCGAGGTCGTTGAGGAAATTCCACGTCCAACGTCCGTCGCGAGCGGCGGCCTCGCCGCTTCGGCATCGCTGGATACCGCTGGCTCCGCCACCCCAGTAGCCCCAGAAACGCCGCCGGGGTTGGGTAACCGAGAAGACTCCAGGGATCACGTGGCTATGGCACGAACCTGGCGGGAACTCGCGCGCCATGGTCACAACGACGAAGCGTACGCGACTTTGGGTGCCGAAGGGCTTCGCAGCGAATCGGGAAGACTCGGCGTAGACGATCTACTGGCACTAGCCGACGTGGCTCGGCTCTCCGGGCACCCAGCTGAGGCAGTGGTGCCGCTGCAGCGCGTTCTCTCCGAATTCGCAAGCAATGCTCAGGCGCCGCTGCTGCATTTGCACTGGGTCGGCTCGAGTTGGATTCCTTGGGCCACGCGCGAGCTGCGGTCGCGGCATTCCGAAAAGCCCTCTCACTTGGGATCCCACAAGGCCTGCGCGAGGATGTGCTTGCCCGCCTCGTGGAGGCTTACAACCGCAGTGGCGACTCTGCCGGAGCACAGCATGCAGCGGAAGCATACCTCGACGAGTATCCTAACGGCCGCCATGCACGAGCCGTCCAGGGTTGGCGCCATCCGCGATGAGCACTCGCGCGTCTCGTCAGCAACAACTGGTGGGGCTCTGTTTTGCCGTCGCCATACTGCTACCCGAGCAACGGGTCGAGGCCGAGCCCAACGCGCTAGGTTTGCCGGAAATGCAGTCCGTCGTTGTGTCGTCTCAGCAGTGCGAGGCTGACTCGTTCCCGTTGACTGCCTTCTTAGATTCCCTCAGAGTCGAGCTCGCCGGAAGGGGACTGCACTGCTGTGCGCTGGCAGAGCCCGGGGACGTAACATCTCCCAAAGTGCCGCTGCGTGTGAACATCGCGCAATTGGGTCCTTGCGGGACAGAGCTCGAACGAGTGCGGATCACCGTGCAGAAGCCCGACGGATTGCGAACGCTCGATCGCGAGATTTCGCTCAGCGACGTGGCGCCATCTGCGCGCCCGAGGGCGCTTGCCCTGGCGGTGGCCGAACTGATTCGCTTGTTCGGACAAGAGGTACGGGATGAGCCGCCGCAACCCTCACCGAAGGCGTCGCAACCGGCACTGAGCGCGCCGCAACAACCCCAACTAAAACCGAAAGCGCCTGAGTTAGGCTGGGCTGGCACAGGTGGAGTTGGCGCCGGCGGTTCTAGTGTTGGCGGCTCGTCAACGGGCGGTGGCAGTTCGGGTGTTCGCATCGTTCAGAACTTCAACCAGGCATGGAAGTTCAAACGAGCCGATGTCTCGGGCGCGCAGGCGAACGCTTTCGACGATTCCTCGTGGGGCAACGTCGGCCTGCCGCATTCGTTCGGTCTGCCCTACTTCGCGTCGACGAAGTTCTACGTGGGCTACGGCTGGTACAGGAAACACTTCACCGTTCCGTCGTCCTGGTCGAGCAAGAGCGAGTTTCTCGAGTTCCAGGCAGCGTTCGATCAAGCGCAGATCTACGTCAACGGTACGCAGGTTGGCCAACACATCGGCGGTTACAACGGGTTTTCGATTGACGTCACGTCAACCATAAAGGCGGGTGACAACGTCGTGGCCGTTCGATTGAACGACAATTGGAACGCGCAAATTCCGCCCCTCACGGGCGATCATACGTTCCAGGGCGGCCTGTATCGAGACGTAAATGTCGTCGTCACCGACCCGCTGCACGTTGCCTGGTACGGCACTTGGGTCACAACGCCGACACTCGCGACCAATTCGGGCGCTTCGAGCACTGTGAACATCAAGACCGAGGTGCGCAACGATCGAACCGCCGCCGTCAACGCGACGCTGAAGACAGACATCGTGGACAGCAGCGGCAAGGTGGTCAGCACCGTTTCGTCGCAACAGCAGATCGCCGCTGGCGCGACGGTGACGTTCGACCAGACGACGCCCGCCGTCAGCGCTCCCTCGCTGTGGCACCCCGACCATCCGACGATGTACCAGGCACTTGCGGGTGGCCCTACAATGGTGCCTACCCGAGCACTTCCGCGGACTACGACACGTTCGACACCAACGTTCTCGCGAGCCTCACGGACATGATCCGCATCCATCGCAATCACCCGAGCATCATCGCTTGGAGCATGGGCAACGAGGACTTCTTCAACGGAGGCCCTGCAGACAGGGTCATCGCGCTGCTCATGAAAGCGGTCGCCCTAACTCACCAACTCGATCCTGTTCCAACGGGACGGCCCGCGGCCATCGGCGGCGCGCAGGCTGCCATCGGTGGCACGCAACCCGACACGCTGGGCGATGTAGCCGGCTTCAACGGCGACGGCGTTGGTTACAATAACCCCGGCATGCCCAATATGGTGTCGGAGTATGGCAGCGTGTCCTCGACGCGGCCGGGCAGCTATGATCCCGGCTGGGCGAACTTGACAGTAACGAACGGTATGCCCACCCAATCCGCGTGGCGCTCTGGCGTGTCCAAATGGTGCGTATTCGATCACGGCACCCAAGCCGACCCCTCGTATGGGATTATGGGAATCGTGGACTACTTCCGTATACCGAAACGGTCGTACTACTGGTATCGCAACGCCTACGCGAAGGTGGCGCCACCGACGTGGCCGACCTCGGGCACGGCAGCGGGGCTGAAACTTACGTCGAGCACGACGACGCTCTCGGCTGTAGACGGCACGCAGGATGCGTGGCTGCTTGTCACTGTAGTCGATGCGAGCGGCAAACCGATCAGCAACAACGTGACAGTGACTCTTACGTCAGGGCCCGACGAGTTTCCAACTGGGCCGAGTATCACGTTTACCCCGGGGACGAGCAAGCCGGCGAGCGATATCGCCATTCTCGATGGTCAAGCCGCCATCGAGTTTCGGACCTACTATTCGGGCACCAGCGTCATTACTGCTAGCTCACCGGGTTTGACGTCCGCCACCGTGACAATCACTTCGCAAGGCAGCCCGGCTTTCGTGCAGGGGCAGACCCCGCCCGCAGACACGCGACCGTATACGGGCCAGTAATCGTGAACAATGCCTCGATGGGCCGTACTGCAACGCCAGAGCAAGCGGGCAGAACGGCTCGGGGCAATCCGCACCTACCGCGGCTGCCGCCTTTCTCTAAGGCTATGACGCTGCCTGCATCAAACTAGAACGCTGGATACAACCGTTCGAGACTCAGGTCATCGCAATAGCCGGTGCCGGTGAGATCCTGGCCCCGGTGGTCGAGGTATCTACCATTTGGACGGAGCCACTTGCCGCGCGCCGTTATCAATGGTTTGCTCGACCCAATGGCGACGAGGCAGTGGTCAGCACGACGCCTTTGGACCCTAGTTTTTTGTGGGTTGGCGCTCGCCTGCGGTGCCAGATCGGGGCTCGACGTTGCTCAGACAGCCACTCGGACGAGCTCGGGCGGCAATGCTGCGAGCGGCGGCGACTACGCCTGGGTAGACCCGAGCTTAAGCCAATGGTACAACGCTTGCACATCACACAACGAGAACGGGTTCGCGTATCCCTACGGGCTCACATACCAACCTGAAGCTTGCAACGGCGCCGACCACTCGGGGGTCTCTAGGACTGTGCCGGTCGGCACGCTTACCGAGTGTCAATCGCAGATTTCCGGGTACGCTGGCGTGTTTGATCTAGGTGGCAACGTCGCGGAATGGGAGGACGCGTGTGATGACGATTCATATTGCCGTACTCGCGGCGGCGACTTCCTAGTCGACGCCGACGCTTTGGTTTGCAGCGTCGACAGTTCGGCACCCCGCGACAGCCAGTTTTGGAATCGCGGATTCCGTTGCTGTTCCTAGGTTGGAGGTAGCATCGATACGGGAACCCATGCCCGGCCCATCATATCCGCGTATGTTCGTGTTCTCCCAGCCGCCGGAGAGGTTTGTCGGGTTCGTCCCCGTTGACACCGCCTGAAAACCGGCCAAAAAGGCGGTTAGCGTCGCGCGTCGTGCTGAGGTAGCCGACCGTCTTGAGATCAGATACGTTCATCGAGTCAGGTTTGAAGATGGGCTTGCCGGGTTTTCGCTTGCCAGTCAGAGGGCGGCACTGCGCGTTGTGCGTTTTCTGTTTCACCGGCCTGGTTGCGCCAGCTGCCCTCGGCGTCGAGAGCGAGGACACGTTTCGACTCGTGTGGGTACGGGCGGCAAACGCTTCGAGTTGTCCCGGGCAGCTCGAAGTCGAACGGCAAGTTCGGTCGCGGCTCGGGCGCGATCCTTTCGACGTCGATGCGAACCGTATCATCAATGCTCGCGTTTCGTCCGATGGCGCATTGTGGCACGTTCAATTGAGCGTAACGGACAATCTTGGAACCGCTCTCGGGCAGCGCTCGCTCGATGTGGGCGCGGACAACTGCGGTGAAGTCGCCGACACCGTGAGCCTTGCTGTTGCGCTCGCCATCGATCCCAACGTGCCGTTGCAGGCCAAAGCTCCCCTGGCCAATGCTGCTGCCGAGTCTTTTGTCAATTTGCCCGCACCAGCGGCACAACCGAGCGCGCCTCCAGCGACCTTTTCCGCGCCGTATCGACATCCCAATACATACGAAACGCGTCCGCCGATGGCCTTGGAAGCCAGGTGGAATCACTACCAATCCGAGGTGACGCTGCGTGGAGTGGCAGCGGCGGGTCTCTTGCCGGGATTTGCTGGCGGCACCAGTGTTGCCGGTGCTTTTGGTCGCAGCGGCGCGCGGCTGACGCTGGCACTCCTGTATCTTCCGGAGTCGAAGCGTAACGGGTTTGCGTACGGGCTCGCCGCCGTGTCGAGCGGATTGTGCGTTGATGTGGCACGCTCGCGACTCTTGGCAACGGGCTTATGCGGCGAGTTTGCGCTCGGTGCCATCCACGCGGTCGTGTATCGACTGGAACCGCTTCACCCCGGGGACCGGCTAACGGCGGCGGTAGGCTTCGGCCCAAAGATCGGCTGGCATGCCTGGGCTCCACTATTCTTCGAAGTCGGCGTTTCGACCTGGGTGGGGCTCGTGCAACCGAAATTCAGCATTCTTGGTGCGGATTCGACGCATTCCACGACCGAATTCCAGAGCCGCTTGGTTTCGGGTACCGGCTTCGTTGGTGTCGGCGTGGCGACGCCATGAAGCGACAATCGGGAAGGATTTGGGGTGGTGCGAACATTCAACAACCATGGCGCCCACGGCCGCCGCTGGGCATTGGTCTGAATTGGAGGTGACCCTGGACGTCGGAGAGCTGCATGACCAGTACTCGGATTTCGTCTGGCGCAGTCTACAACGGCTTGGAGTTGCCAAGGCTAATCTGGAAGACGCTTTGCAGGATGTATTCATCGTCGTGCAGCGGCGACTCGGCTCGTTCGATCGGACTACGAAGATGTCCACGTGGCTCTTCGGCATCTGTCTGCGCGTGGCCGCCGCTCATCGGCGCCGCGCGCACCATCGCCGCGAACAGCAAGATTCGGAACTTCAAGACCGACCCGATGATCATCCCATGGCCAACCCGGAGCAGGCAGCCATACGACACGAGGCGCAACGACGGCTCGAACTCGGGCTCGAGGCGCTTCACCTCGAGCGCAGAGCCGTATTCGTCATGTTCGAAATCGACCTCATTCCCGCCCCGGCCATTGCCGAAATGTTGGATATCCCGATTGGGACTGTCTACTCGAGGCTGCATCGAGCCCGAGCCGACTTCAGTGAGGCGATTGCTCGCCTCGAACGCGAACACGGAGGTTTCAAGTGACGGCAATTCGCCCTTGGCTCGAAGCGGGAGACACACCAGCGCATTTGCGCGACTTGCTGCGCGAAGCTCAGCCTTCCGAGCCCCTGGATGCTCGAACGCGAACTCGCTCGAGGCAGCGGCTGCTGGCCATATCCGCGCTTCCAGCAGCGGTCGGTGTCATGTTTTGGGTCAAGAACGTCGCGCTGGGGGCGGTTCTCGGCGGTACCGTGGCAACGGCCTTGTACGTGCCCAAACTCCGTCACATGACGACCAAACCCGCGGTCACTGCAAACCGACCCGCGCCTCAGGTCGATAATCCACGGCGAAGCCGACCGGCTGCGGCGGACGTCGGTGTCGAAGACGCAGGAACACCGACAGTGGCCTCCGTCGTGCCGCAGGCTCCCGCACGATCCAGCGTGGCCGCGCTGCCTTCGGCTGAACCCAGTCAGTTGTCGCGCGAGACTCAACTCCTAGAACGGGCTCGCAAACTGATGGCTAGCGATCCGAAGCAGGCCCTTTTGACATTGGACGCCCATCGGCGCGAGTTCCCGCACGCCGCACTCCAAACGGAACGCGAATTGATGGCCGTGGAAGCGTTGCTCCGGCTTGGCTGGCGAGAAGAAGCGCTGCGGCGCGCGGCCCAGTTCCGCGCGCAAGCGCCGGGAAGCATTTACGAGCAAAGGTTGCAGCGTCTTTTCAAGCAAGATTCGGAGTAATTATGGCAAAAGGGACGATTTTTGGAAGGAATGCCGTCAATGGTCGCATTCAATTGGGCATGAACAACCTGCGTCAATCACTTTCGATGCTCCTCGTTTTGCTGCCGGCCATGGGGGCTTGCGGGCCCGTGGTCGAAATGGCCAAGGAAAAAGACGCTGGCGTCGGCGGAAGCGCGGGCAGTACTACGGGTGGTGCAACTGGCGGAAGCTCGGACAACAATGGTGCGTCTTGCGCCAATGGGACGCCCGGCGGCGGCAACATTGTCGGAAGTTGGACCGTAGCGTCGTCGGCCCTCAGTGTGAGTGGTCAATTGGATCTGACGCCACTTGGCTTCGGTTGCACGTCTGCGCCGGTCACGGGAGGATCCCTCCAGGTGACCGGAACGTTGACCGCCAACCCTGACGGCACGTTCACGGACAACACGACCACGACGGGCACCGAGCAGTGCACGTTGGCCCCCTCGTGCATGCAAATATCGGGGACCACCGTCACCTGCAATCAGATGGGTCAGGCTTTCTCGGGTATCGGTTACGCGTCAGCCACTTGTACATCTGCCGCGGGAGGCGGGTGCAACTGCACGGCCATTGTCAAGCAGAACGGCGCCATGGGAGTATTGTCCGGGTACCTATTCACAAGCGGCACCTATGCAACCTCGGGCAACGTAGTCACGACCTCCGATGGACGATCTAGTGCACGGTACTCGTACTGCGCCTCGGGGACCACGTTGACAATGACCCCGCAGACCACGAGCCCGACTACGACGGGCACGATCGAACTCCAGAAGCAGTAGTTCTCAGAGACGACTGCTCCAAAGTGCCGCCCGACGCTTCCTTAAGTCTTAGTCTTGCTCCTTTTGGTCTTGGTCGCACTTGGCTTCAGTGCCCGGCGAGTGGCGCGCTTCTTGAGTACTGCGCGTTTTTCAATGCGTCTCGCCCCAATCAAGGGATCAAGCGGAACGGCCTCAGATTCCTGCGTCTCCGATTTCGCAGTTGCAGTCGTTGCCCCAAGTTGGCCCGAGACCTTGCCACACTCCATCTTGACAAGTGTACTCGAAGCTCACACTCTGATTACAACGGTGTGCGTCGCTGCAGCTCGAGGTTTCGGTCCAGGCGTAGGTGTAATCGCATTCACACGGTGGGTTGCTACAGGGGCAGGCAATTTGCTGTTGATAGGGTTCGGTCGTGGGGCAGCTATAGGACCCGCCCGAACTCGTTATGATTGGTGCGGTGTTACCAGATGTGCCCCCCGTGGATAAGGACCCGCCTTGCGCTGTCCCCGTCGAATTGGCTGACGTGCCGCCCGTGGAGTTTACGCCGCCCGTAGAGCTTGCGCCGCCCGTGGAGCTTGCGCCGCCCGTACCGAAGAAAGTACTCGGGTCACCGCAATAGCAACCGCTGCCACCACCGCCTGCGACTTCGCGCCAGACTCCGCCCAAACAGGCAAGCTCAAGTCCAGAGCCATACTCGCAAAGAATTCGCCCCTGCGGGCAGACATTGCCGATAGACATCAACCCATTGCTGTAACTGCAATCGCATGGCAGCTCATCGCATGCACAGGGAGTTTGCTCAATTGGCGTCGCTACCGGGCACACGTAGCTGGCGCGCCTACTCGTCACCGTCGACCAAGTGAGACTCGTTGCACCGCCGACAGTGTCGGCACCGCCCGCACCGCCTCCCGATGGTATTGCGCCACCTGTTGCCACGTAGCCCCCCGA
>PMCK01000609.1 GCA_003154095.1 Myxococcales bacterium
CCCCCTGTTCGTTTTGCCTACGTGCAACGACTAGCCCTCACTCCATCCAGTGAAGGCCCCGACGACTCCAGCAAATCCAGTGCGGCAGCGACGTGCTCCGCAACTGCAGGTTCCAACGCCTGAAACCAGGATTCGAATTCCGGGGTTACCGTGATTTCGAACATGAACGAGATATTACTTTGAGTGTATATGCTGTCAAGTGCATAATCAGGCAGAGGAAGATTACCTAGGAAGTTTAGGTAGTTAGACTGTCAAATGTGCCTGTTTTCAGTGCCGTCCCGCGTGCAATATTGCCGCCAAATCCAGGCCGAACAGAGCAAGAATCACGATGCCAGACAAGATCATCGCACTGATATATTTGCGACGTGCAAACTGGATGCTGGCGGCGAAAAGCGGCAAAAGACAAGGCAGCAACACTTTGGCTATCAGCCGGCCCCAGAGTTCGTCGTTAACGACATGTAGTGCGCCGGGGACATAGGCAACCAACATTGACCATATAACTAGACCCACGAACCAGACTACGGTTAGCAAAAGGACTAGTGCAGGATGTCTTGGAATTGCGTTGGTGGACATATTTACTCCTTTGAATGAGCGGGCAGAATTGTAGATTTTGAGAATTGGGAACAGCTCGGGAGACAAAAGCGGAACACTCTTGTTCCCAGGTGAGCATCACCAGCGAGCCGTTGGAACCTAGTCGGACAGGCGCATGGGTCGGTTGCGGGAAATCGTATTGGAGCGAAAGAATTCCGCCGAGCAGCACCAATAGATGGCTGGTTTGGCGTCGCTCCAGAATTTGCACCCACCGGTGCGACAGTTGACAACATTCAACGTGCGTGACCGATGAACAGGAATGACTATCCAATTCAATCGGGAAAGAAACCTGTCCAAGTTACTAAGTGGCTTCCTCTCAATTGGCTGCGCAACCGCCTCGGTGGGTTGTATCAACCACCACGTCCAATTGGAAGCGCCCGAATCCGACGCCCCAATCATGGAACGGCGAATGGCCTACGAACATCTACAGCCCGTATCAGTGGCTGAAACGCACATAACGACGTACAAAATGGGCACGCAAGTCTCGGCGATCCGGCGTACAGACTATCTGCAACTCAAAGGCGGGCAGCGCGTTTACGAACCGGAAGACATCTGGCCCGTCATAGCCCAAACATCAGCAGCTGCCGAGTCCGTCAAATCCTACGAAGACAAGTCCTCCACCGTGCGCACGCTCAATTGGGTTTCAGCGGGACTGCTAGGAGCAGGAATTGGAATGATGGCCTATCCCATATTTCACCGTCCTGCACCCGGCGAAAAACGAGACAACACCCTCGTCTACGTTGGCCTGTCAACCGCCACCATCGGCGCACTTACGCTACTCTGGGCCAATTCCGAAGCGCAATCCGCCAATGACGATAAGGCTACGGCCTTTAGCGTTTATGACGACGGATTGAGAAGCAAACTGAATTTGTGTGAGAGTGATGTGGGGGTGAGTGATTGTAATCATCGCGAAACTAGGAAGTCAAAGCGGGTTGATAAGGATGAAAGTGATGTGGATAGTTCGGCCAGCGACAAATAGCGAGGGTTCCGTCTAAGGATGGTCGCATCGCTAAGCACGATTTCATCCAGCGCCGCGACGGGTGGAAGCTGAGAACAGGAACTTCAGCGTGGCAAAATTGCGACGCATGGAATCACACAGAACCCCCAGTTCAAATCTGTTCTGATCCGTATTCGCCACCGTCATAGTTCTAACGTGTCACGCAATGTCTTCAGGGCCATCCCTTCCATTTCTGACTCTTGTTAATGCGGACGGACTTAGTGCTGGCGAACGTCAGTGATGAGGCCTCGAATTCGGACGACTGCCAAAGACGAAGACATTCTTGATAGCCGCCAAATAAATGTTGCGGGGGCTATGGGCCCATGGTATTTGACCCCCAGATTAAATTCGCGCAGTCATATTTGCGCACATAGCAAGTGCGTTGGGGAAGTTTTGTATTTTCTCCAATTCACTGGGAGGTAATTATGAAGTACGTTTCATATAGGTGGGGCACCGCGCAGCATATAGCTGTACTTGCAGCTCTGTTTTTGGGCGTAATACCACTTGTCAGCTGCAGTAAAGAAGCTCCCACTCGGGAGGAGATGACTGAAGCTACACAGGCGGTAACGGCGCCGACGCAATTCACATTTTCCCTGCCCCCCAGTGGTTCACCGGGCAGCGTTGCCGTTTCGGGAAGCTTGGGAGTAAAGCTTGATGATCGTGCTCATGTTGTTGAAAATTCAACACAATATGCGGTAGTTGCGGGTTTGGGAAGCGAAGGTGTTCAGCTTGGCGTTGAGGCAAGTTCCGGGGATATCTGGTCAAAGGGAGTTGTGGCGCTGGCGGACCGCTCGACGGTACACGGGGCTATCACTACGACCGCCACAATTTCACCCGGTAACTCGGTCACCATTGACGGCACACAATCTCAGAATGCGACTATCACACCCACAGTTATTTCGAGGACGGTCACATTCCCATCCGAGATTACAACCCTGCCGCCAATTCAGCCCGACCAAACCCCGCCTCCCCTGGCGCCGGGGGCGTATGATTCGATAAGCATCGGATCCCGTTCGACGCTCAACCTGTCTTCTGGAACCTACTACATTAACAGTCTCGACGTTGAGCCACAGGCGACTTTGCGCTTCGATAAGAGCAATGGCCCGGTGTACTTATACGTTAGAAATTCGCTCATTTATCGGGGAAGCATGAGCGACGCCAACGGGGGTTCCGACGCCAACGTTCTGGTGGGGTACTTTGGAACTAATGAAGTGTTTTTGGAAGCTCCGTTCGTTGGAACCTTCGTAGCTCCAAACGGCAAGCTTCATCTCAAAACGGTTGGAAGCGCAGGTCACACAGGCGCATTTTTTGGACAGAGAGTGGAAATTGACCCAGACGTGACAGTACACCACCATGCGTTTTCCTGGATGATCCAAAACGTCGTTTTGGATAAGACCAGCGTTTGCCCGGGTGAGAGTATGAACGTTAATGTCGTTGCCAATGACGCGGCCAACAATACGGCAACTAAAATAGGCATCAATGGCACCCCGGGCAATCCGGCATTCGTACAGTTCACTGGCCCGCCAGGCCCTCGATACATCTCAATTGATGTGGCCTCGTCAAACGGGTTTGTCGATTCTCGCCTCGTGCAAATTCAAGTCAAAGACTGTGGTTCGGCACTGGTGAATCCAACGTTCGTTTACCGTCCCATCGTCTTTCACTCGAACACAGTCGAATTCAATATTACCAATGTGACCCAATTGGGAGCATCGGGAATTACGTATCTTTGGGACTTTGGCGATGGGCAGACCGGGTCAAGTTCAGATCCATTCGTATGGCACGACTACTCCAATAGCCTAGCGAACGGCAGCGACTATAGTAACTTTACCGTCACGCTAACGGCTGTGCAGACGGGAGTTGCCAACCGAATCGTAAAACGCACTCTCGCGGTTTGGAACCTGTACTCAATGAACAAGCACCGCGGATATATTGTGCCGCCAGTCACCGCACCGACGAACGTCAGTGCTTCCGGCGACAATTGGGTTGCGAATTACACGGTCAAGAATCTTGAGAATGCCGCTATAACGCTCACGCAAGCAGCCACTGAATTCCGATTTTGCGAACCTACTAGCAGCCCCCAACGAACCGCATGGCAGGCGCAGGCGGTGACCATCAATGGCCAGGCAAGCAGCTCACTTCAATTGAGCATGGCCAAGTCTCAAATGCCTGCAGGAGTTTGCGAAATTGCCGTTCACTGGCTAGGCACGTCTTCGCAATCCTTGCCCGTCAATGCTCACGCCTATTTTGCAGTTCCAGGTTCACGCAAATCGGTTCCAATAACGGATGCTGCATTCAACGCCGCATTCACGCAACTGGCGAAAAGCGGCGTCATTCCAGACCCGGATAACGTAACCGGCGAGCAAATCTATCTCCTTGTACGTCAAGGTAAATTGCCGCAACCCAAACTACCTGCCTCAACGTATTTGGGCACTACCGTCGGACAGGAGTGCAGTCCAGGCGAGACATCGGCTAACGTCGGTCTAGTGTGCCAACCGGCCGTTGACTTGAACGGAAACTTTATACCGAAGATACTTGGCCCTTACTTAGCAAACGCGTCTAAAGGCGATGTGCTTTTGTCCTCTGCCAGCTCAGACGTTGGAGCCATGCTGCATTCTATGTCGAATCCACAAGGCTATTCGCACAGTGGCATCATGCTCGATAATGGGTTCCATGTCCGCCACGACACGGCTTCGGCCAGTCGCTACACGACTTATCACGGCAGTACCGGTGGCATAGACGAGAACGTTCTTCGATACGGTTTTCCAGGGACGGTAAGTGAATCAATCCAAGGTGCGTATTTGGGGGAACTATTCTATGACAGCCAGGGTAATTCTTTTCCAACATCCAGTTTCGAACTGTACGACAATAGCGACGATCGGGGTCCGATTCCGCAAGGTGTGCTCAGGCCACCACTTGGTGCAGCCAACGAGAACTATCTTCGCCAAGTTCTGGAAGCCGCGGCGGACATTAGCGCTACGATAAACGGGCACTATCGATTCTACTCCTACACTGATGCAACGATTGTGACCGATGCCAGTAAGAATACGCCCACTGGCGTAGGCAGTGGCCTCGATGGTTCAGTTGCAGCTGTTTGTTCGACGTTTATCTGGAAGTCCCTGCAGCAGTATCTCGACTCAACGGGATCATCATTGGCACTTGTGACCAACAACGATACGCGTAAGCTCGGGAATGGCGGATTGTTCAGGTATTCGGCGGATGATCGCAAGGCCGCTGCGAATACGCTATTCAAAATCATATTCGATAAAGTTTATGCTCAGGCCCATTGGTATGGTGAGGCTCTCACGGATGCTTCTGATGCCACCGCGAATCAGGTGTGCAACTGCTTCGCGACAGATGCTTGTGACATCAATGAAGACAATGATAATTGGAAAATTCCAGGAATTGGAGCAACCGTCAGCCCAGCCGACTTAATGGGGTACTCCCTATTTGGTGCGCTCGAGCCTCAGGCCTACCGTAGTGGTGGGGTAAGTCGCGAATACGTTTGGGCAAACACGCCGGGCACGAGCACGGTTAATGTGACGGTCGTCAGAGCTCCATCGCCGGGCGCGACGCCCGTAGCATACCCGGGCGCTCGCGTCACCGCTCCAAGCATGAGCGGCTCGCAAGAGGGCACTTCCGATCAGAGCGGTCAGATCACCTTTGACGGTGTCCCACAGGGTAATGAGTCAATACAAGCCAACGCCATGATTGATGGATTAAGTTGGAACGGTGATGCATTCGTTGTCGTTGGTACAACCGATACTTCCGTCATCGTCGAACTCTTGCGACCCGACGTATTTCGCGTGATTGACGTCTCGGCCAGCATCTCGGAGCATCACGAACAAGAGGCATGGTCTGGTGACGGTTCCGGCAGCTCCTCAGGCCAAGCTTATGTAAATCCATTCGCAAATAATCGGACTGGGTCCTGGTCGTACCACGTAGACGCAGGGGACGGCACGGCCCAAGTGAATTTTGGATTCACGCTTCAAGACGACAACACAACAGTCCGGGTAGATGCAGCGTACTATCTCCTGGACGATGGCAGCCCCCAGTACACCTATACTTCGTACCCGCCCTACAATCCGTGGTATCTCGCCAAGGACACCTGCGGTGGCTACGGTGTGAATTTGCAGTGGGAACACGGGTTGGGAATACCTGGTTGGACGTTTTACGATCGCGGGGCCTTTAGTGTCAGCTTCTGTAACAACACCCAGCGATAGATGGCGACAGCACTTCAATAGGTGCACCGTTCGATGTTCCGACACCAATAGCTCGAGGAATCAAGAGAACGGCTGACCACCGAATGTCCGGACGCTGGCAACCTGACAGGTGGGCTGGCGTCCGGACCGTACGAAAGTGCTTGAAAGGTGCTAATATCACTCGGTCAATATGAATCGGAACGGAACTTGGACTGGACGCTGCACCTTTGCGATTGCGCTTGCAATGGCGGGGTGTTCGTCCGAAAGCCATCGGGCTTGCGAGCCCTACTGCGTAAAGGATGTGGCCTGCGGGGCAAAGCATACCTGCGCATTGCTTGAAGATGGTTCCGTATGGTGTTGGGGCGATGATCTCTATGGGCAGACGGGCTCTCCGGTGCCACCCGCGAATCAAATCTATGACCCGACTGACACAATTCCGTCGGTGGTACGAATGACGCCAGAGAAAGTGGCGAACTTGCCCGCAGTTTCCACCATTTCGACGGGCGCGAATTCTTCTTGCGCCCTTGCAAGTGATGGTACCGTTTGGTGCTGGGGACGAAACAATGCTGGCGACCTCGGGCGCGGGAACGGGGCGGACGCGGACCCTCACTTCACGCCGGCGCCTGTCGTTGCGATTAGTGGCGCTACGAAGATCGCGGACGGAACGGCGCTCCTAAAAACGGGTATTGTCGAGAACTGGGGTATGAATGATTCCGGGCAGCTTGGCATCGGCGCGACGGACTCGGACGTGCACAGTGCTCCGGTACCGGTGACGGGTCTCGATTCGGTAGTTGACGTTTCTTCGAGAGGAGGACGATGCGCCCTTCGTACTGACGGTCATGTTTGGTGTTGGGGAAACAATTCGTACGGCGCCTTGGGCGTTCCATTGCCGAATGGCGAGACGTACAGTGCCAATCCGGTTGAAGTTATTGGGCTCACGAACATCAGTGTTATTGACGGCTCAGGCTGTGCAGTGGGCGGTGACGCCAGTTTGGCCTGCTGGGGTAACAATGATCAAGGCCAAATGGGACTGGGGGACGACGCAAGTCCTGTTATGACTGTCCCCACACCAACACCGATACCGAATGTGCAAAACATTTCTCAAGTAGTAGTGGGATACACCAATAATTGCGTGTTGCTGAGCGCGGGACAAGTGATGTGTGCGGGGTCCAACGATTCGGGCGAGTTGGGAATGGGTTATACCAGCAACGCCGTGCGTACGTTTACTTTGGTTCCCCAGCTTTCCAATATCAAGAAACTGGCGGTTGGTGGCCAATTCGCCTGCGCACTCAACGCTGATTCACAATTGCTCTGCTGGGGCATGAATCTTTGGGGAGAGCTCGGTCGCGGCAACAACGCCACTGCACCGGTCGCTCCGGCGACTATTGAACCCGTGAAGTGGCCATGATGTTCGCAGCGCTGGTGCCCGACTGTCGGACTACGTCAGTTGTCAGCCCTTGCCTGCCGCGATTGGTGTTGATCGCTGGGTGGATTTCAATTTTGACGGGGTGCGGTGGTGATGCACATCCAACATTCGATTACTCGGTCGAATGTGCGACGAGCCCTTGTGCAACGAGAGTCTCCCTCGGGTACGATCACGCCTGCGCGGTTCTGAGTGATCAATCAGTGGCCTGCTGGGGCAACAATGACGTAGGCCAAGTTGGGTTAGCACCTGACGGAACGGGCATTCCAGTCTCACACCCAAACACCGTGCCTGCTCTAACCCAAGTCGTGGATGTTGGTGCTGGATCTCAGTTTTCCTGCGCGCTTACCGAAGGTCGTGAGGTCTACTGTTGGGGGAGCAATGCTGCGGGAATGCTCGGCAACGGCATGGCCGCGGATGATAGTGCTCACGCTACACCTAACAGGGTACCTCTTTCCGGCCCGGTTGAGGAGCTCTCTGTCGGTGCTAGATTTGTCCTTGCCCGTATGAATGACGGTTCGGTTTACGGGTGGGGCGATGGCATTGATGGCGAGCTCGCTAACGAAAGCGTGGTCAATTGGTATCTCCCAAATCCTACGCTAATCGCTGGGTTAGGCAATGCCTTCGCCATCAGCGCGGGCGAGTTGACAGCTTGCGCGATTGTGGGCCAAGGGGAGGCGCAATGCTGGGGTCGAACAGGTGATCCTGTAGCTGCAGCGGGCGAACCGGGGACCGCGCTCATGTCATCCGATGGAGTAGTCCGAGTGGTGCCGACAGCTGTGCCAAATCTTGGGGTTGTGTGGCAAGTGTCTACTGGTGTACGCGCTGCTGTTGCTGCGGCCAATATTGGAGGCGTCTACGGCTGGGGTGACAGCCGCTGGGGGTTGCTCGAATTCCCACAAGGCAATCCCGCATCGTGGTTTTCGTCGAGGCGAGTCGGCTCGCCTCCCTACGATTTTTCCGGCGATGTCGTGGGACTTACACTCGGTGACAATCATGGTTGTGCATTAGTGGGCTCAGGTAAAGTTCAGTGCTGGGGCGACAATGAATCTGGCCAACTGGGCCTGGGCAGAGCCACGCCGACCTGGCCCCAGGCGATCCATGATGTGCTGGCACTCGAGAACATCGTGCACGTGGATGCTGGTGGTGATGCAACATGCGCGCTCAATCGGGGCGGGCACGTCTATTGCTGGGGCGCCAACCGCTTTGACCAACTGGGACAGTCAAACGGTGGCGACGTAACGGCCATTCAGGCCACGCCATCTCTCGTGCAATGGTGAATCGTCGCAAGTTTCCGGCCATGAATCCTCCGCCCGTACCATGAGATCAATTACGATGGCTGCGATTTGCGTAGCGTTTGGCGTTGTGAGCTGCACCGAGAAGCCGCACGCAGGTCCTTTAAAGAATCATGACAAAGCTGCCGGCCGCCATGCAGCCGAGTGCTGCGACTGGCCCACCGCAGTCTTTGCGGGTTGCTCCGGCGTTCTCGTTCACCCTCGCGTCCTCGTTACCGCAGCGCATTGTCTTGTCATGGCACCTGGTCCCGGCACACAAGCGATCTTCGGCGAAGACACCGCCGACCCAGCGATGCGGATACCCATTGAGCGTTGCATGGCTCACCCCGGATTTCGTCCGCCTAGTTCGGATCTTGACATCGGATTTTGCGTTCTGAGTGTTCCCGCCCCAACACTGAACCTCGTCATGCCAATCGCATCGGATGGAATAAAGTCCGTTCGAGTTGGACAGAACGTACAGGTGGTTGGTTTTACCTCCGAAAAGCTAATTGGTAAGTTGAAGCCGAAACCGCCCAAGAAAGGATGGGTCGAGGCGGCGATATCGGAATTCACTGGTTCGCAGACGGCATTGATTCGACCTGCCGGCGTGTCCGCCTGTTCAGGCGATTCGGGAGGGCCGGTATTCGTTCAAGTCGAGGACGAGCATTGGGCGTTGTTGGGTTTGGTCAGCGCAGCCGTCGGAGCTCCCTGCGAAAGTCCGATCCGAGTGGTTCTTGTAACACCTCATCTGGAGTGGATCACTACGGAATCTGGGTTTGTCGTCGACGCAGGAGCTCACGCAGTAGAGGGAGCAACTGCGCAAACCCCTCAAGACTCAGCGGAAAGGTACCGTTGCCCTTGGAAATGTGCCCTTGAAAATCACATGCGAGACGCAGCGGGTACTTCCCTTGGCAATTAGAGGCGAGGCCTTTAGAATATGCAACTTGCAGATGACGCCTTGTAGTCGGCGGGAGGATCATAGTTACACGGATGCGCCACGATCGACAATGCCCAACCCTCGAACGCCCCAACTGTCATAGTACAGGTTGACGGATAACCTGACAGACCAGTAACGCACACCGCTTGACTGGACCCCGCGCTCAGTTTGCCTTCCTGGAGTCCGCCATCACATTGCGTCGTCGGTGCAGAACCATAACCGCCGACCAAATTGGCAATCCAATCGCAAATGGACGCTTTTTCAGTCGGCGACATGGCAATAACCAATTTCGACGCATCAATGTCAGGCAAGCCCCCATCCCGGAAATTGCCGGACGTTCCACCCGTCCCAGTACCTGAATCGTTTGACGAGGACGAGCACGCCATCGCGATAGGGCAGATAGCCAAGAGAACAAGGCTTGCAGCTGAAATCCGAGAAAACATGATCGAGAAGGTAACTTGGCCGCTACGCGGTTGTCAATTGTAACCCCATGAAAGTCCAGCCGCTCCTCGAGAATACCTTCCTCGAGAACGAGCAGGCTCTTCTCGAGCAAAATGAGATCCGCCCATTATTTCGCAATATCCGCCCATAGAATACGGAAGTGACTGGTACCATGTTGGCGACGAGCAGACGATTACACTCAACATCTACCCAGGAGGCTCCGGGAGCTACGACATGTTCCTGGACGATGGCGTGAGCCGCGATTCTGCTCCCCCCAAAAAGCCAGAGGAGGGTGGCGACCCGCTGGCTAGGGGCAAGTATCGACAGGCGCGCATTCAGCACGCCTATTTGGCAAACGACGCGCAAACTCGAGAGGTCACGATTTCTCGCGTCGTGGATGCCTATGACCCCGCACGAACCTACTTCTTTGTCGCCATTCTTCACGATCCGGCAGAAGCGTTCGGGCCGATGGGGCCCAAAGGCAGCCCCTTGGATGGCGTACAGATCGGAGGCGGTTCAGTGACGCTGATAGTCTCCGGAGACATCAACGCACGCCGAACCGCAGTGATCAGCCAACCGGGGTCAGCCTGGTACTTCGATGAAGCCGCGCGGGTCTCCTATATCAAAGTGGTGGACAACCCCTCAACTATTAGCATGCGTCTACGGTATCGAATTGCCGGCTAGTCTCCTACGGTGTTGCCTTCGTGTCCCAAACGCGGATGGACCCGCGACAAATGGCTAGTGGATTAGGTCTAGCGTCCACGTTCGTCGCCTCAATGCTTGCCGGTCGTGGATGTGTCGAATCGCTCAGTCGGCACATTCAGCGCATGCGCAACGGCTCGGGGAGCGTTGCGATC
>PMCK01000683.1 GCA_003154095.1 Myxococcales bacterium
AAAATCCTTCGCAAGGTTTTTTTACAGGGGGAATGGCATAGTGTTTATGACTTTATCGAATTCATCCTGGATAATGTTTCTGAAAAGGCTGAGGAACTATTGCGCACGGCATGGAACAGCATGCTTGTTCGCGAGAATTCCGGGTATCGAATTGCCGGTAAGCAAATTGCCGAGATTACGAATAAGGAAGAGCTCGCAGAGATAGAAACAGCGATCAATTCGTCTATTGAGGGTGCCCAACAGCACTTGACGGCCGCCCTATCACTCTTTGCAAACCGAAAGAATCCAGACTATCGTAATTCAATCAAGGAATCAATCTCAGCTGTTGAAGCGATCTGCCAAGCACTAACCGGGGATGTGAAAGCAACACTTGGTGTTGCCCTAAACGTTATTCAAGAGAAGCTCGGTCTGCACCAGGCGCTAAAATCATCCCTGTCAAGCCTGTACGGCTATACGAGCAATGCTGATGGCATTCGACACGCAATGCTTGAAGTGCCCAACCTCAAATCATCTGATGCCAAATTCATGCTGGTCGCTTGTTCCGCCTTCACCAACTATATTGTGAGCAAAGCCGCGGAAGCGGGACTCAAATTATAGACTGTTGCGTATTAGCTAGGAAGATCTCGACCATGACCCTGTCCACTGCTCCGAAGTATTTCTGCTTCGTCCTTATGCCCTTTGATCTCAGCTTCAATGATGTTTACCAGCTTGGCATCAAACAAGCCTGCGCTGACGCTGATGCGTACTGCGAACGTGTCGATGAACAGTTCTACGAAGAACGTATACTGGATCGTATTTACAATCAAATCGCCAAGTCAGACCTGATTATCGCGGACATGACCGGCCGAAATCCCAATGTTTTCTACGAAGTCGGCTATGCACACGGGCTGGACAAGCCGGCAATTCTACTGACTCATGACGCCAATGATATTCCATTTGATCTAAAGCACTTTTCCCACATCATCTACGGCGATAGTATTTCCAAGTTACGGCATGAACTTGTTGCTCGGGTCAAGTGGTTCATGACACAGTCGCGGCAGCCAAGTCGCGGTGAATTTCCCATTGACCTTTATCTCGATCGAGAGAACTTAGCTCTTGGAAATGCAATTCAAGTTGTAGCGGAGGGTCGTTTCCCAAGCGCGGAAGTCACGATAGAAAACACCGGTACATGCATGCTTGGAGAAGAAGCGTTCAAAGTTGCGGTGCTATGCGGGGAGCTATTTCCAAAGTGCACCACCAGTGGCGCTATGGACACACACGGAGTAAGATCAACCTGTCTGCCTGACGGAAAATTTCTTCACGTCCTGCCTCCAATTAGTCAACTCTTTCCGGGCGAATACACGACTTGTAGCTTTGTCCTTCTGGGTGCGCGTGGAATGATTCTCCCCACAACGTTCGATGTGATGATCAGGGTCTTTACCGACGCCGGCATCCGCGATTTTCCGCTCAAATTTCAGTGTTCGACCAAGGCACCCTGAGTTAGGTTCGCTGGCACTGAATAAGTGGCTGACGTAACGGCATTGTGGCCGCGCCACAGGTCGCCACTTGGTGCGTCCAGGTCCAACTGGATCGTTGCAGCTGACGCCGCTCCGCGGCGCAGCTGAACGCCGTTGTTGGACGGGAGGTCCGAGTCGTTCCGCGCCATTTTCGCGCTCAGGTTTTCACGGGCGATACCAAAAGCGATCGATAAAAAATATAACTGGCAGGATTCCGAGCACAGAATAGATCGGCTGCAAGCCGAGCAGCACGGCCGCAGTTGAAGACTTGCCGTCAATGGCAACATAAGCCGCCAACATTTCAGTCGCGAACTGCAAGGACGCGCCCACGATCAGCAGGTTTCTGCTTCGGATCGCGCGGCTGATCGAAATCAGGATTAGGTACTGTGGTATCCCCCAACCAAAGCGAGCGAGAAGTATCCACCAATGATTGGCGTGGCCGAGAATGATGGCAAGAACAAAGTGCCACGCCAGTGCCAGAATGATAACAATCACTCCAAAGCGACGACGAAAAGCTTCTTGCGCGATCTCGCTATCGACATCCACAGGACGATTGTGCCTTCGAGTATGCGTCATCACCACCTGCTCTTACCGCACCTTCATACGTGAATGCTGCGGCATAGCACCCTGGACCTCCATTCTGTTGTATGCAAGCCCGGACCAGATTGCTGCCCAATTGGGAGTCGCAGGATTCCTTCGAGCTTTCGCAGTTGCTATAGCAATCATCGTGTTTCGCACATGATGAGCTAAAGTCGGTTCCACGAATTTGTTCAGGAATCAGTCCTGAATACCAACCCGTCCCACACCAATCTGGTCCTGGGGGCGTCGGTCCAGGCAAATCCGAACCTGTGCCACTGGTCCCCTCGGTGCCACCTCCTCCGTTACCGGTTGCCCCGCCTGCTCCCCCAGGTGGTGCTGGGGCTAGTCCAGTCAAGTCAACGTAGTTCACTGGGTCGTTCAGCGAGAACGCATAGAAATTCTTCCCGACTACAAATCGTAGTGGCTCCTTTCCTACCCATCGTCCAGTCGTTGCATAGTAATCGCGCCAACCAAATCGCGTCAGCTTGGTGTCAGGGTCATAGGTCCCGCCCGCGAATCCAAACGGCATCCAGTCGTCAATTCCGGCAACAAGAGTCCGCTCCCCAAACGCTGCATACGTGGCCTGAAACGGAACATCACTCGAATTCGCACTATTGATTGCGAGAACAGGTGACCCCAGCTGGTCACTGACGAGCCGGTAGGTGACGCCACCACGAACCACCAAATCCGGCACATTGCTCTTCGTCCCATAGATGAACTCGCTTACCAAATTTCCAGTGCCATCCAGCTCAGCCACCGGCTTCAACTGGTCCCGATAAATCCACTGCTTGGTAAGCACCCCATTGACCATCTTGCCAATGCGCCGCCCCTTGCCGTCCGTGACGTACTCAATGAGCCGTCCATCGGGGAGACTCACGGCAATCAACGACCCCATCGCATCGTAGGTGCTTTGTTGCCCCCGTGGGTTTGTTTCGAGTGACGGTCGCACGTGCTCGCTGCGCTGCGCGCGTGCGAGGACCCCAAATCCGTGCTCATTCCGCTTCGCTGCATTGCGCGCGGATGGGGTACCTGACGCTGGGGTGCGGCGGACGAGCGTTTTTCGCCTCGCGGCAACCGGTTGCGTTTGGGCGAACCGCATGTGCTATTCTACGAATTCGCCTCGTGGGGGACAATGCAATTCGTCGTGCCCCAGCCGAGCGCACCGCGCACGGAAACGTGAGTGTTTGCATCGCATGTGTCGCATTGCCCGGCAAATCAGCCGGGCTCCGCGGGCGGCGCACAAGTCACGCCACGCGCCGTCGCTTGCGCGAAGTTGAACCGCTCGCGCATGGCATGCCTTCTGCGCCATGGGGCGCGAAGCCCGGCTGATTTGCCGGGCAATGGAGGTCTTCATGCAATGGCAATCTCGTCAACAACTCAAGTTCCAGGCACTGCTGTCGGAGCGTGCGCACTGTTTCCGGCACAACCTCAGCGAAAATGAGCGCATTCTTTGGTCCCGGATTTCCGGCAAGCAACTGGGCGTTGCTTTTCGTCGTCAATTTCCAGTCGGGAAGTACATCGTGGACTTCGTCGCACCCAGCGCAAAACTCATAGTTGAGGTGGATGATCGGTCGCATGAATTGCGGCGCACTGCGGATGCGCGGCGGGACCGTGACCTCGGTCGGCTCGGGTATCGGGTGTTGCGGATTGATGCTGAATTGGTGCGGCGCAATGTCGCTGAGGCGGTGGCTCGCATTATGGCCGTGCTGCAGGTCGGAACCTAGTTCTTCGTTTGCAGCCACCTTCGCCTGGCACGCGGTCACAGGGACGGGAGTGGCTATGCGTCAGTTATGCACGCGCCGCTTGTTGTGGCATTATCGGAAGTATCCGCGAGCCTGGCTGGGCCGCAATTGCAACTAAGCCATCGGAAACCATGAACCTAGCTCCAATCGATTCAATCGGCTTCGGCGCATCCGCAGACGTCTGGCTCGCGGAAGACATAGACCTCAAGCGAAAAGTTGCGGTTAAGTTCTTCAACGAATCGGATCCTAGTGCGCATCGCAAGCTGGCGCTCGAGCATGCCAAGGCACTTGCTCGTGTACAACACCCAAATGTCGTGACGGTTCTGGGCATAGAGTTGCAGCCGCACCCCGATTCCCAAAGGGAGTGCCTGGCCATTGTAATGGAGTACGTATCTGGTTGTTCCTTGTCAAAGTTGTCAGAGAATCTGACAGTGGAGAGAGCCAGAGCCATCTTGGGCGACATTGCAGCAGGTCTTGATGCCATCCATGCGTCAGGCGTGGTTCATGGAGATTTCCACGAGGGTAACGTCGTCATAACAGGTCACGGGGCAAAGTTGCTCGACATTCTTTATACGCAAAGCCTTGCAGAAGTCGGTACCCGCACGGCAACACGAGAAAGGGCAGGCGATATCCGTGACTGCGTGCGCGTGATGCGTTCAGTGTTTGAGAAGACGCTTGGGATAGAAGCAAGTAGATTGGCAAACGCGCACTACCTTGCTGAAAAGGCATCCACAGCACGGCAAGCCCTGGAAGTCCTTTGGAATGTCCGCGAGCGCGCGAAAGCGCGC
>PMCK01000002.1 GCA_003154095.1 Myxococcales bacterium
GCGCGGTACGGCATGAGGATTAGGGGGCGGGCGCCAGTTCCATGAATCCAGCGCGGCCTGCAAAGCCTGATTGGTTTCTTTCTTTTTGACCATAGGGGCAATCGCGTGGACCGATTCTGCTCTTCAGCATATTGACATCGCGAGCTAAGGCCTAACACATATTGGTTCACTTCGCGAATTCAGGCAAAGCTTCTTTTAGCAGAAGCTGCTCAATCGAAACTCCCACCTGTGAGCCCCGTCCGCCGAAGACCGTACCGACCCGACGTGCACTGACTCGTTCGATCCCGAGCGCATACGCGTGGGTTGGCAGCGGTATGTAGCCAACTTGATCAACCAGTCTTCGCCCCCTCTCGAGGTAGAAATTCACAAACTCACCTACTTCGGGACGATTGAGAGATTTCTTTGCGATGTACAGGAACAAAGGCCGCGAGAGCGGTTGGTATGTGCCATCTCGTACCGTTTCGTGCGACGGCAGAATTGGGCCTACGCCGTTGCCCGGATTTTCATCATCCACCGGAACCAGCTTGAGGATTCCCTTGTTTTTGAGAAAGTAGGCATACCCGAAGAAGCCGAGTGCCAATTCATCACGTGCAACATCCTGGACGAGAACGTTGTCGTCCTCGCTCGACGTGAAATCCCCTCGACTTGAATGCTCGCGCAGAACGATCGCTTCGGTAAAGTAGTCGTAGGTCCCAGAGTCGACACCTGCGCCATACAGGTGCAGCTCCTTGTCTGGCCAACCTGCGCGGATCTGACTCCAGGTCTTCACTTTTCCCTGAGCTTCAGGTTCCCACATCTTCTTGAGCTCCCCCACGGTTATGCGCTCTACCCAGCTGTTCGTCGGATTCACGAGAATTGCGAGACCATCGTATGCGACGGGGACCTCGATGTATTCGACCCCGTTTTTTCCACAAGGTTCGACTTCGCTCGCCTTTATCGGTCGCGACGCTTCCGCAATGTCGAGTTCTCCAGTACAGAATTTCCTAAACCCGCCACTAGTTCCCGAAATTTCGATGTTGACCTTGCTGTGTTCAGTCTTCTGGAATTCCTTGGCGACGGCCGCAGAAATTGGAAATACGGTACTCGAGCCACCCACCCTTATGACCCCGCCACCCCGCTCGCATGCGGCAAAAACAGAAAGCCCGCAGGCCGTAAATGCCAACGACGTTCGGCAAAGATTCGGTCTTGGTTGCATGTTCCGGTCCTTTCGTGTCCTGCGCTGGGTCCGTTCGCCTTAAGCAACTTTGCGATGTCCCATTACTAAAGTGGCAAGTTGACAGGTAGCCAATTGCGAGCGCTCAACAATTCGAGCACACGCTGCTTGACTTCGTTTCGAATCTCTCTCACCCGCTCGACGGATTTGCCTTTGGGATCTTCCAATGGCCAATCGTCGCGTTCGAGTCCCGGGATGAAGGGGCAGGCCTCACCACAGCCCATGGTCACCAAGAGCTGCGCGCTGCTGGCCAATTCGTCCGTCAATTTTTGGGGTTTGACCTCCGATAGACTGACGCCCAATTCTTCCATAGCCTGTTGCACTTCGGGATGCACGCGGTCTCCAGGTTGCGTCCCAGCGGATATGGCTCGCGCTTGCGAAGTATCCGCGTAACGGTTGAAGAGTGCGGCGGCCATTTGCGAGCGACCCGCGTTATGAATGCATGCAAATAACACCGTATTCATAGCAAAGCCTCCGACTCACTTTGAGTCAGATCACGTGACGGTTCCAAGCCAACACTGGAGCTGCCAACGGCCGCGCAACATTCGATTCCCTGAATGGACGTTGGATCGTCGGCGTAGTATCGCTTCTTAATCCAAAGGGCCACGTTAACCAGTCCAATCAATGCCGGCACCTCGACCAAAGGCCCAATGACAGCAGCAAGTGCCCCTCCGTGATTGAGCCCAAATGTCGCGACGGCCACGGCGATAGCTAGTTCGAAATTGTTGGACGACGCCGTAAATGACAGGGTGGCTGATTCGGCATAGTTGGCCCCCGCGAGTTTACTCATGAAAAACGAGCCCAGAAACATCACGACAAAATAGATGAGAAGTGGAAGCGCAATGCGCAACACATCGAAGGGCAACTCGACGATGGTTTTGCCCTTGAGTGAAAACATGACGATGATGGTAAAAAGAAGAGCGATCAAAGTGATGGGACTGATGCGGGGAATGAACCGCGTTTCGTACCAAGATTGCCCTTTGGTTCGAATCAAAACGAAGCGCGTGACCATGCCAGCAATGAAGGGAATGCCTAGGTAGATAAAGACACTCTTGGCAATCTGCCCCATCGTAACATTGACAACCACGCCCTTGAGGCCAAGCCAGCCCGGGGCTAGGGTGACGAATACGTACGCGAAAGCGGAGTAAAACAGAACTTGAAACACTGAGTTTAGTGCGACCAGGCCCGCGCAATATTCCGCGTCGCCCTGGGCGAGCTCATTCCAAACGATGACCATCGCAATACAGCGTGCGAGCCCTATCATGATCAACCCGACCATGTATTCCGGCTTGTCGCGCAAGAAGAGGACGGCGAGTCCGAACATCAAAAGTGGACCCACGACCCAGTTTTGAACCAAAGATAGAACAAGCACGCGCCGATTTTGAAAGACTTCGCCAATTTTCTCGTACCGCACCTTGGCTAAGGGCGGAAACATCATCAAAATGAGTCCCACTGCGATGGGGATCGAAGTCGTTCCGACGCTGCTCTTGCCGCTCATTTCGGCGATTGAGTCGGGGAAGAGGAAACCTGCCGTCACGCCCAGTGCCATGGCAATGAAGATCCACAATGTGAGAAAGCGATCGACAAATGACAGGCGCTTCTCAGCCGCTCCTGCGGTTGTCATGGCTTTCTCGCTCGCACGAAGGCGCTCATGACGGCACCGTCCAGGGCGTTGAGCGTTGCCGTCAATTCACCGCCGCAGCAAGCAGATGACGCCATTTCGGCAGCGTCGTCTTTGGAGTAGATCCTTGTCGGTTCGACGTCGATATCGATGAATCCGGCAAGCTTCAGTTTGTCGATGTAGTCGCTTTCCATCAGCGCGCCAGCAACGCAGCCTGTCCACAGATTCATTGATTGTCGCACAGAATCAGGGAGCTTGCGCCGAATGACAATGTCGGAGACCGCAAATCGCCCGCCGGGACGCAGCACGCGGAAGGCTTCCCCGAGAACTCGATCCTTGTCGGTCGAAAGATTGATAACGCAATTGGAAATAATGACGTCTACTGAATTCGAAGGCAGCGGAATGGCTTCAATAGTGCCCCGCAGAAATTCTACATTCGCTATACCGGATTTAGCTTTGTTCTGCTGCGCAAGATCGAGCATTTCGTCGGTCATATCCAGGCCGTACGCTTTTCCTGTGGGACCCACTCTCTTAGCGGAGAGCAGAACGTCGATGCCGCCACCTGAACCGAGGTCGAGGACTGTCTCACCGGGCTTCAGTTCCGCCAAGGCCGTGGGATTGCCGCAGCCGAAGGAGGCCAGCAAGGCTGCTTCCGGTAAATCCGAAGTTTCGTGGGCGTCGTATAGATCCTTCGTAATCGGATCCGTACCGCCGAGCGGTTGGGCTGTTGTTGAACCGCAACAGGACGGTTTGGCACCTTTTAGGACTGCTTGCACGGCCTGACCGTAACGCTCCTTGACTACCTCCCGAATATCTTCCGCGGGTTGTGGCTTGGCCTCCGCGCCACCACAACATTCGGGAGAGCAACAGCTGGTCTTATTTGTCGAATTGTCGTTGTTGATGCTTGTGGTTGTCATTGTCATTTTCTCTGGATTGATAAATTTCAATATAGTGGACACGACTCGATTATTTCTCAATGATCTCTACAAACTTCTTGGCGCGGCTAAGCAGCGACTCATCAAGAGTGTAGTACACCCATGTGCCGCGCCGCTCTGCCGTGACCAAACCTTCTTCGCGCAGCAATTTCAAATGATGCGAAATGGTGGGTTGAGAGAGATGCTTGACGTGCTCTTCGATTTCGCAGGCGCAGAGCTCACCCTGAGCGGCAGCGAGCAACCCAAGGATTTCGAGACGGGTCTCATCAGCGAGCCCCTTGAATAGGGAAGCGAATTGTTCGATGGCCTTACCGCGTAATCGCGCCCGCGGAACACAGCAGCCCGCCTGAGAGGGAGTCTCTTCGGTAATTGGAAGGCGCATCGTCACGGGGCTAATCTGATGCCTGAATTGATGTCTGTCAATATAGATGATTGTCGATTCAATATTTCCGCAACTGGGGGCGCAACCCATGTTTCCGTGACGATAAGGCACCAAGCCTTAGCGCCCAATTTGCCGACTCCACATCTCCATCAAGTTCCTAATTACGGGCCCCGGGGGCGGCTCAACGACACTTCCGAAGTCCACTCTAACACCAAACGCCTCTGCGCTCTTAAACGGACTAGTGCCGTCGGGTGAGATCATTAGCACCTCAGGATTGGCAGGGCGGAAACCAAGCGCCAGCGCCCGTTGTTGCTCCGGTTTGTCGCGCAGAAACGCGATGAGCTTGCGCGCAGCGTCACGCTGCTCAGGCGTCACCCAATCCCCTTGAAGCAATGCCACCGGATGGCTCGACCACATCGTTTGGGGCGGATAGAAAATGCGCAGGTTGCCCCACCTTCCCTGGGCATTCGCTATGTTTTGAATCGCCAGATTCTCGTACGTGACGACCACGTCGTATTTCGAGGGACCGTAGAGCACCATTTCTTCCATGAAGGTACCGGACGAATCGCCAAACTTCGCCACACCCTTTTCGATGGTTTTGACGAATGCCTGGAACTTCTCGTCCAGAATATCCTTTACCTCGAGGCCGTTGCGCTTGTTGTGAAACTCGTACGCCATTAAAATCAGCGCTTGGAGTCCCGAGTTACTGCGTGTCGGGTTGGTGTGGCCCAGCTTGACGAAGCCCCANNGATCGTTGCCCGCCAAAACCTGGGCACGGTCCTCCCACGCCACTAATACGAGCGGCGTTAGCACCAGCGGTACTGCCTTATCGGCGCCGTCGGGCGCCACGAGATCGCTACCGTTCTTTTGCCGAAAATCCGAAGTGAGCAGGTTGAGTGCGACCTCGTCCGCTGGACTGATGAGCGTCGGTCGCTCACCTTGATCGAGCAGCACCTGTACCAAATCCAGACTGCCTTTTTCTACCGTTTCTACCTTGATATCAGGGTGTCCGCGGCCAAAGCGGACGAGCGCTTCGGTAAGCCACGTCTTCTTCTCCGTGCTGTACGCGAAACGAATGTGCGTCACAGCTCTGGGCGCGCTGCTCGCGGCGGCCGCTGGCTGAAACGCCGAACTGGGCATTACGTCTGCCGGGCTCTTGTCTTTGCGCGAAAAGTAGATAAAAGCGAACGCCGCCGCGACCGCAAGCGCAAACAACCCAAAGATTGCGAACTTGCTTCGGTTCGTAGATTCGTCGCTCATGCTCGAAACTCCTGCATCGTCTCTTCGTAGGTGGACTCGAGAATCTCGACGTCGCTCGTCATCGTTCGCACGTTATCCGTGATAGATTCATTGATCGCAATCGCTTCCGCAATGTCAGTAGCTTCAAGTTTCACGAGCTTTGCAGCCAGCCCGTCAAGTGAAGCTTCAATCAGCCTGAGCACTGGAGTCTCGGCTGGAAAATTTAGTACTCCCCGCGCGGGCTCCCGGCTCCATGCTCCACAGCTTAGGACGCTTTCCCGAGCAACCGAGTGGTATTTGGGTGGCCACGGCGAAAAATGACGCGGCTTGTATGTGTCCGAGAATGTGCGGCAGAAATGTAGTACGACTCGGCTCATTGTCCGAATACCGCCGCCGTTGCCGCACGCGGTCTGCCGTGATCCTGTCAATCGTCGTTCTCTACTGTACCGCGGCTGCATCACTCGCAATGCTCGCATGGCGTGGCTCCTTTCCTGATATCTCTATCTGCACAGAGGCGGCTCTCACGACGATGGTGTTTTGGGCTGCCACTGCGTCAGGCGCCAGCGTGCTCCGCGCAGGGCCTTTCGCGGCCGTCTGGGGAATCGCCGTGATTTTGGCGGTAGCGTTTTTCCGAGCGGTCAAGTTCAGCACAGCATCTATGCCAATGCAGAGAGCAAGTGCGCGTGCAAATGGGATTGGCAGATAGCAAACACCTGCCGACGAATTTTTGCAACTTGCGCCTCATTGCGGCATTCACGCGGCTTCGGCGCTGAACTGATCACTAATGCCGCCAAGGAATTGAAGCGTCGGGAGACCGAACGCGTTCCATCCAAATCCGGCGGGCACACGTGTTGCAAGGTCACGAGTGGCTTCGTCTCGACCGTATTACTGAAAGACGAATGGGGCTAGA
>PMCK01000123.1 GCA_003154095.1 Myxococcales bacterium
CAACCTGGGGCTACTCCACAAGGCCGTGGATACATCAAGGAAATCCGGGTAGAAACTGGTCAAGAACTCACCGCTGCCGAGACTAGACTAGTGAAGCGTCGAGATCGGAGCCTCGCCGAGCGGCGGACGTCGGTCTAAGAGTTCACGCGCCGTTGTGCGAAGCACGGCATTTACGGCCGTATTCTCGAGAACCTCGACGAGTTCGTCTCGCTTGCACAGTGCGAGCAACGGCAACGTAACGGTGCCTGGTGTCCCGGGATTGTGAAGCAATGTCATGCGTACCCGGGGTCGAACGAGCCAATTGGGGCACTGCGCCAATTCATCGATAACAGCCGACCGCAGTGGACGTCTGACGGCCAACCTGACTACGTCGTTTTCGGTTAATCGGGGATTGTGCAACAACGTACGGACGACCAATGGATGTGGATCCGAAAGCAATCGCTCGAAGGCGCGACGATTGGGGCGTCGCGCCAGGCTGCGACGCTCGCCGACGGTCAATTCCCTACCCACGCCATAGTCCGGTACCGGCGGCATTGACTCAGACATTGAAGGGCTCGAGATTACCGGACGCAGCAATCGGTTGAGGCTGAGCAGACCATTTTCAACCGAGGACTGCCGAAGTGCAGCCACCCAGGGGCAATCACCCAACTGCACCAGGCCGACGACCCAAGCAATCAAGGCCTCTCGTGCAGCCGGATCCCCCCGCTCCGCAGACTTGCAAAGCGCATCGAGTAAGGGGGCCGCGTCGACAACTGACATCTGTTGAACGTGGTCGAGAAGCCAAGCTCGGCGTAACTTTAGCTCCTGCAGAGACAAGAGGGTTCGGATGAGCCTATGGATGAGAATCACGGAGCCTAACCCGATAGCCCAATTCTAGCCGTAGCTTTGCTGTTTCGTCACGTTACTTGTGCGCTAAGCTTCGGCTACCGTGGGATTCGAGGACACTTTGCCCCAACGTGACCCTATCGAGCGATTCCGCTCGGCCTTTTGGGACTCGGTGCGGCCCCCGCTGCGTAGACTGACCCTAGTCGGGGTTCTGACCTCGATCATTATGGCTGCACTCGTCTCCCGCATCGGCACGCCCTGGTCGAGATTCTCGGCATTGGCGATTGTGGCCCTCACTGCGGCCTGGCTAGTGGCGCTGCACATCGATAAGGCCCGACACTCGCGTGACCCGCGTCGAGTGCTCACGCAAATTGTCTTGGCTTCCGATCCTGAAGCTGGCCGCCGAGCGCTGCGGGCGATGCAGTTGCACGAAAATTCACTGCGTGACGATTCCTTTGGATCTTCCGCGCTGGCGGAGCGATACGTGAGTCGTTCGCTTTCGAGTATCTCGATCCAGAAGATCGAATCTCGGGGTCGTCGCCGCGCGGTATTGTTAGAAATCTTGGTTTTCATAGGGCTTCTGTGCAGTGCCCTGCTGGCAGTGGCCAAGGGTCACCGCATTCTGGAAGGTTGTAATGTTGCCCTGTCACGCAACGGCAAAGCCCCATTTGCCATGCTTTGGCTCGATGTTGATAGCGTGACGGCGCTGCCTCCAGCCTACCTGCGTATCAGCGAGCATTCGTTGCTTTTTGGCAGCCGAGTCTCTGAACCCAAGGGAACTTCAATCTGGATTCGAGGGCTCCCGACTCACCCCAATGTTCCGATGGTTCTAACGAACGGCAAGCAATTCGTCAATTTCGAGGGGGGGACCGACGGGGCCATGACTGCACGTTGGACACTCGAAACGTCGGAGCGACTTCGCGTCGCGGTACGCCTCGGTCAGGTAGTCGTCGAACAGGGTGATGAAATCATTGTCGACGCGGAGGTCGACTCACCACCAGTCGTTGAGCTCGAGAATGCCAATCGAACAGTAAGACTCGACCAGGTCGAACGCGTCGAGTTGCTTTATCGTGCTAGCGATGACCACGGCCTACGGCAAATCGACTTAGTAATGAAGTCTGCGGATCGCGAGGAACGTCGTCAATTGATCCGTCTGGATGGTCAGCAAACGGAGTATCAGGGTTCTCACGCAGTGCCCGTTACCGACCCCTTTTTAAGGAACGCCCAACTTCCCGTGATGGTGCGGATCGAGGCCCGTGACGACAACTCATTGGTCGAAAATATTTGGGGTCACAGCGAATGGCTAAAGCTCGAGCCGCCAAGCCCGGGTGAAAGTGAAGTGTCCCGATTGAAAGCTCTCGATTCAATTAGGGCCGAGCTACTCGACTGGTTGGCTCAAGAAATCACGCGCGATAGCGCACAGCCCAATTCCAGTCTGGCGGACACCCATTTCGGACGCCACGCGACCGACGTGATAGGGCGGGCATTGACGGACATGCAAAGGGCTTGGGAATGGCCGCGCCCCGTGGAATTGCTGCTGCGCGCACAAAAAGAGAAATTGGAAAAAAGCCTGCTCAACCCGGCAAATTCAATTCAGACTGTCGAACAGGCGGCGCTTACGGTAGATGCTGCCTTTCACGCGCTTGCCGAGCGCGACGCTAAGTTAGTAGCTCGCTCTTTGGCCGAGCTTGCCGACGAGGTAGCCCACGGCGCGCGCCAGGCAAGCGCCTCGGAGAAACGAGCCGCTGCCATGCGACGCATTGATGCCGCAACGAGCTCACTTGCGAGCGGTGGTCGCCAAATGGCCTCCCTTGGAAGCCTAGGTGCGGATCTGTCGGGAATTGTTCGGGCTACAATAACTAGAATGGGCAACGCCCGTAAAGTCGAGGACTTTACGCACGTGCAATTGGCGGCCGAGTACCTGGCGTCCAGGCTTCGCCGGCCTATGCCCTCCGCCGGCGGGGCGCAGACATCCGGCGTGGAATCGGGCAAATCGGGTCAAGAACTGTCAAACCGTTTTCGCTCGACAGCCTCGGACGCGGATGTTCGGATAGAGCGGTTGCTCTGGGAATTGCAGCAACTCAAAGAGGAGCACAAGGCAGGCCTTGAATTGTTGGAGCGTGCGTTGAAGGGCGCTGCCGCCACGGCCGAACTCGAAGAGGATCGGGCGCTTGCCAAGCAACGAGCCGACAGGCTACGCGGGTTTGCCGAACACTTACCCTATTTGGGTGCCGAACCCGATTCCGCAATGTCATCCCAAGTGGTGGCGCGCGAGCAAGCCCTGGGCATGGCAGAAGCAGTCGAAAGGCTTTCCTACGACGACGCGCTTACCCGTGGGAGAGCAGCGCGCGATGCGGTCAATGAAGCCATGATTCGAGCTTCGCGCGAGGCGAATCACGGCAACGCGGACGAAAAGACATTGCGTCAACTTCGCGACGAGCTCGATGGGCAATCGCAGTACTTGGATCAAGCCCTGCAGCGCGCTAGACAGAAGGCGACGCGGGCAGCGGCCGGTGAGATGCACGATCAAGTTGGAAAGGAACGCCAATTGGCAAGCAGGGCGCATTCCCTTTCGACCCGAGAGAAGCGGAACGACGCAGTACTGCCAGAGTCGATGCGGCGTGATCTGGACAGGGCTTCTTCCTTCATGGACGACGCGAGCGATGCGCTTTCCGTGAGCGATGGCGATTTGGCTTTTCATCAAGAGCAGAAGGCTCAGGCACTACTCGACCAGTTCGACGAGAAACTCAATCGCTCTTCGTCGGGTCACAACAGTGACGACCCGGTTCACGGGAAGGGCTCACCATCAACGGACAAAGGTACTGTAACGCCCACCGGGGATCCCCAGGCAGCGGCGGCCTTTAGGCGACGCGTTCAGCGAGGTCTCAGTCAGGACTTGCCTGGAGACCTAGGTTCGACGATTCGTCGTTACGCCGAGGGATTGTTGCGATGAGGAGTCGCTATTTGCACGCTGTGTTACTGTCGGGGTTGGCCCTGGGCCTGCTTGCCCTCGTGATTCACCCAGGGCGGCAGGAAAGCCACAAAGTCGTGGCAAGAAAGGCAAGGGCAGACATTGCGACACCGGGCGAAATTTCATCTGCAATAAGTGGTTTGGAATTGAATTACGCGGAGCGCCTCATGAAGGATGCCCCGTTGAATGGCGCAGAATCACTCGTATTGCGGGCTCGGTTTGCGCTTTACCGCGGTGATTGCGACGAAGCCCGCGCTATTTTGTCAATGTCCAATGCTTCGGAAGTGCCAGTCATCCGCGAACTTTCGCAATTGGCGGAAGGCTGCGCCCGAGCAGTTGCAGGCGCCAAAATGATAACGGACGATTCTCGCGGCGTATGGGTACGCGTGCAAGACGACGCAGACGCCGTTTGGGTCAATCTCGTAGCGGACGTGGCCGCTCGCGCTCGCGACGTAACGGGCGCAGAGTTGGGAATTCATTTGCCGCGGCCGCTGAGAATCGAACTCGTTATGGACCACGCGAGCCTGTCTGCAATGACCGGATTACCGCTGGAGGCGGCCGAGACTACTGGCACCGTTGCTGTCGCACGCTGGGGTCGAGTAACGATGTTATCGCCGCGCTCGTTTGCTAAAGGCTACCCCTGGCAAGATACACTAGCGCATGAAATTACGCATTTGCTCGTGACGGCCGCCACTCGAGACAATGCATCGCTGTGGCTTCAAGAGGCCCTCGCCAAGCACTTTGAAACGCGATGGCGGCCCCCTCGACCCCTCGACGACGTTCCTGATCAGCACGAGCTGACTCACTTGGCCTGGTTGCAAGGGCGTTCCGTCGGAATAGAGAATCTCGGCACCTCGATCGCGCTATTGCCCAGCCCGGAGTCAGCCCGAATTGCTTACGCTGAAGTTTCTGATTTTCTGGACTTCATACTGCGTGAATCGGGATGGCCGGCACTACGTCTGTTACTCCGTGATTTGCGCGAATTGGGGACGGACGGCACGAATAGAGCTTTGGTTTCGGTTACCGGCTACTCGCAAAGCGACTGGATTTTACGCTGGCGGGCTGCCCTTTCCCGCGAGTCCGCGACAAAAAAAATAAATGATGAAATCGCGCCCGGTCTGGTTACAGAGGGTGAAATCGAGCGGGCGAGGCGACTACGGCTTGCCGAGCTACTTACGTCCCGCCATGCCTACGGCGCAGTGATTCAGTTGTTGTCGCAGGATCGCGTCGCACAATCCAATCTGCCAGAGCTGCGCGCAACCGCAGGGCTTGCAACCCTGCAGCAAGGTGCGCCGGACAGAGCCCTGGAGTTCTTGGGTTTGCCCGCGGGGCTGCTTGGACTTCAAGGCAATTGGCTGGCACTGCGGGGTCGTGCTCTGTTCGAACTCGACCGAAAGACTGAGGCGGATAGCTTCTTCGATTGGGCGCTCGCTTTTGCGCCGACCGATGAGCGAGTCTGCTGCGAGGGACGAAGCCAATCCGATGGCCTGGCCGAAAACTTGCCCTCGCTATTCGTTGGCTCAGTTCGGCGACCCCTCTGCCTCGCGGCCCGCGGTCTTGCAGCTTCGGCCGGTCAACCGCCGATCGACTAGAAGGGGTCCACAGACGTCAAGTTAGACAGCCGACAATCAACCGTGCCAAAGTCGCATCTCCAATAAGCACCTATCGTACGCGCATTGTTTCACCGACGTTGACCGAAATGGTCTCGTCGGCCTACTATATTCATGACGATTTTTGCCCTGTTCGAGCACAAGTGAGCCTGGTCAATTTGGCAGCCGCCCAACTCCTGCGAGTCCTACCGAGGGATCGCATCAGTCGTGCCGTAGGCAGACTGTGTGAGCAACGGCTGCCTATGGTGGTGTCGGGTGCAGTCTCGCGCGCCTATTCTCAGGTGTACGGAGTGAACATCGGCGAAGCGGCTGCACCTCACGGCTGTTACCGAAGTTTCGATGCCTTCTTCACTCGCTCGCTGCGTGAGGGTATCAGGCCCATTTCTGACGCAAAAATTGTCAGCCCTTGTGATGGGGTCATCTCATCTTTGGGACCCATCGACGATGGGGCCAGGCTTTTCATTAAGGGCCGCCCTTACGAGGTGGGCGAACTGCTAGGTCAATCGAATTTGAGCAGGGGCTACATTGGTGGCCATTACGCAGTGATTTATCTGTCACCGCGAGACTACCACCGCGTACATTCCCCCGTTGACGGCCTACTCAGTCGAGTCCTTGCAATACCGGGCGACTGCTACCCCGTCAATTCATTGGGTGAGAAGTGTGTCCCTCAGCTATTCGTCAGAAATCGGCGAGTCGTCTTTTTCATCGAGGCTGATGGCAACAACACGATGGCCTTAATCATGGTGGGAGCTCTGATTGTCGGTAAAATAACCGTCAATGCGTTAGGAGACCGCGATGTTTCGAAGGGACTTCACGACTTGGGAGCAGGGCTTCGTATTCAACGGGGCGATGAAATAGGAGCGTTTCATCTGGGTTCGACCGTTGTGCTGCTCGTTCAACCTGGCGTCGCGCTGAGCGCGAACGAAGGAAAAGTGGTTTACGGGCAACCATTGACTCGAGGTCTAGCGTGAGCGACGAGCGATCATCCTCGTCGCCCGCGCCGACGGGCAATTCCGCCCCGCCTACGGTGCCCGACGAACTCGGAAAATCGAGCCCTCCCGATGTCCCCAGCGTATCGCCCGATCGGGTGCGCTTACCGTCGATACCCGGACTCGTTCCGCCTAGAATTCCTGGTCGTCCCTCCCTGGATAGCGCGAATATGCGCTCGGCGATTCCGGTAGCGGAGCTGCCTCAGGGTCTGATGCGACCTCACTTGCCTATCAGGAAGCCGATTCCGAGCCCCATCCCAAGCGCACCGGTCAACCCCGATGAAAACGCAACGTCGAATGGGGACGCGTCGGGGGACGATTCTAGAATCTTCTCCGGTGCGCCCATTCTTCCCAACGCCACACCGCGTCGGTTGGCCCCTCCGCCCAAGCCCCCCATGATCCCTGGCCCGACTGCGGCGGCGAATTCATCGGGCACTGGCATGGCTCCAAGGCGCCGGGCAACTCCAGCGCCCGTCAATGTTGCCACCATCACTGCTATGCGGATCATCTCCATCGGAGTCGAGGATCGACCGCCTCCCAGTGAATTCACTCGGCGCCCGTCTGGGTCGGCACCCGACCTCGATATCCAAGCTTATCGCGACGATGAGGCACAAGACTTTGCACGTTTACCTACCCTAGAAGTCCCCGAAAAATACGAGTCGAATACCCAATCGTTTTCAGAGCAGTTGCCCGCGTTCGACGGGCATGATGCCGAAGTGCACGCGCGGACGGCAACGCTCGAATCCTTGCCGGCGTTTGAGTTTTCAGAACCCGAGCCGCCACATCAATCGGCGTTAGCTCCGCTGCCGGCATTTGAAATGCTGGATTCCGACGCGGGTGAAGAGGATGCCGCGACAGCGCCTCTTCCCGCCTTCGAGATGCCAGAGCCGGAACTGCAACCGCAGGAATCAGCAATAGCCCCGCTGCCCGAGTTCGAGGTATTAGAGCCCGTCGATGCACCTCAGGATCTCGAACTCGTCCCTCTGGCACGGGGGGCTGAGGCCGGGCTTGGCCTCGACTACGAGCAGCCGCCGCCCTTGCCGGTCCAACCACCCGTCGAACCGGTCGAACTCGAAGAAGATGACGTCGCGCCCGATTCCATCGAGCCAGGTCCGCCGGAGCCTGTCAAACTCGAGCCCCCCGCACCCCCTTCACGCGCGTCGGCTGCATCAATTGTCGCCCCGGCTCCCGTGCAAGTGGAGGTCGCGGCGCCGCCGGCGTCTGAATCGATCGAAGCCGCAGGGGCCGCCACCAAGCGCAATCCCCCACCGCCCCCCCGGCGGAGTTTTCCCGCTCCCGGTGAGGTTCTAGCGGCCGCTACCGGCGCCGAGCCCGCGCAGCCAATAGCAGTCACAGCGGCGCCGGCTTCGTCGGAGCCGCCATCGGCAAAATCGGAGGAGAAGGCCGCTTCCCGTGCGCGGCGCCCCTGGTGGGAAGAGCTCTTCAATGAAGATTATTCGCGCGCGCTCAGCCGGCTTAGTGACGAGCAAATCAAGCGGGAAGCCTCGTTCATCGAAGAATCCCTGGGAGTTGCCCAAGGCGGCGTCCTGCTCGACCTCGGTTGCGGCCCGGGATATCACGCGGTCGAGCTCGCAGAGCGCGGCTATGCCGTCGTGGGCTATGATCTTTCTCTTCATCAGTTGGCACTCGCTGCCGACGTTGCTCAGGAACGGCAACAAAAATTGAATCTCATGCAAGGCGATATGCGTGAGATGGCCTTCGATTCCGTATTCGATGGTGTCTATTGTTGGAACACGACGTTCGGTTACTTCGAGGAAGAGAAGAATTTTGCCGTTGCGGAGAACATATTCAGGGCCCTAAAACCGGGTGGCACATTTCTCGTGGACGTCGTCAATCGCGATTTCGTGACGATGCAGCAGCCCTCGAGCGTGTGGTTCGAAGGCGACTCGGCTGTATGCATGGACGACATGACAGTCGATTTCATCTCCAGTCGCTTGCGCGTCAAGCGAAGCGTGATGCTGGATGATGGTCGAACGCGGGAATGCCCCTACTCGATTCGCCTCTATTCTCTGCACGAGCTCGGTAAGCTCCTTCACGATGTGGGCTTTCGCGTTGCGGAAGCCAGCGGTGACCCCTCGATGCCGGGAGTATTCATGGGACAGAACGCGCCACGCATTATTATCTTGGCGCAGCGACCTTAAGCGTTTTCGGCGTGCTGGCTTCGCGTTCAGGGCTCGTTCGGCTTCGACTACATGGACAAATCGACGAAATCCTTGGCTGGAGTTGGAAAATGCCCTGGGGATCGCGACGAAATGGCGTGACTCCTGGCCGCCTTCTCTGCTAAGGCGGCTCTCGGGTTCCTCCGGAGCAGTCTCAACGACCTGGTATCGATTTCTCATGGGACTGGAATGCAGTGGCGCTGGGCGGCTGAAAGCGTAGCGCTGAACTAGCTGGACTTATCGTTTAGACCAGCGGTTGCCGGACGAATTGCAGCGGACGCTCGAGCAGGTTCGAAGGCACTGAAGCAATGACGACGGCAGAGAACGGTTTCAGTTCGCACCCCAACGGTGTCGAGCCATTGCGCACAGACATTCGAGGTCGCTGGCTGCCACATACAGTTTCTCGACGTGAGTCGTCGTTGCCAAAGGTGTCACCGTTGACGCGTAATCGAAAATTCAAGCGTTGCCTCGGATCATGCACATTCGGGCTGCCGGCTTTAATGGTTTTGGTTTTGACGGCACGCGTTGCCCAAGCAGCGGAAAATGCGGCGCCTGTCGCGTCTGCAGCATCACCCGCCCCGGCAGACCGAACACAGCCCGCCGCAGCGCCTGTCGCAACACCCGCCGCAGCTGACAGCATGGTGCCTGCTGCGGCGCCCGCCGCAACGGATACGGCAACTGCTACCGCGCCTGCAGCAGCGCCCGCCGCTGCAACTACCCCTGCAACGGAACCCGCAACTGCCACTGCGCCTGCCGCCACGACACCTGTTGACGAAGAGGCTCCAAGTGATGACGCCTATCTGCCCGGCTCGCCTAAACCTTACGGTCTTGGCCTAGATCCGGAGGCTCCCAACGCGGGTCCAGCCCCGGGCGGGCGTGCGCCGTCTTTTGGCACGCCGACGGCAAAGGATGACTGGTCGTTTCGCTTGGGTGGACGCATCGCGGCTTTTGAAGTCGTTGGAGTGGGTGAAAAACCCGCAGTTCCTCCGGTGGGCTACAAGGGCACGCCACTGCACATGCCGCCGCTTATTCAAGGCCGACAACCCTTTTGGCCAGGCGCAGGGCTATCGCTCTTCATGCAATACGGTAATCCCATGGTTCAAGCCACGGTCAATTACTTCGCGAGCATGGCCGGGCAAGAGTTACGTGGCTTTTACAATCCATTCCTTGGCCCTACCGCGAGCCAAGCGTTCTTGACGTTTACTCCGCCGGCTTTTGGGGCCACTCGCTTTCAGGCCAAAGTTGGTTCATTTACGGAAATCTATGGCGGCGTTGGCGAGTGGGGTTGGGGCCTATTCGGTCCACTCCTAGGTATTCGTGGTTATGGTGAAGTCATCGCCGTCGAGCATGACCTCAGTCCGAGCACTACTCTCTGGTTTTCTCACGGCATCAACGCCGTGCCCCAGGTGCCCGAGTCGCTGCCGCGCGGTGACTACGTGCCGTGGGTTGAACAGGGAATGTCGTCATTCGTCAATCACGCTCATGTGGGTTTAAGCTACAAGTCCAATTACAAGCTCCGGCTGCACTTCGCGCAAGTCAATGGCACCGACGAGCAAACATACATGGCCGGCAACGACAGTATGCCGAAGCGTGACGGGCGAATTCGAGTGCTCGCCCTTGAGTCGCACACGTTGCTCGATCCCTTTGGTCACATAGGAGTCGCGGCTTCCTTTTACGACTTCAAGCGTGCCCTTTCGGTCAATGATGGCCTTTGGTGGGGCCTTGACTGGACTCAGGGCGGACGCGAGCAGGTCAACAAGTTCTTGGGAACGGGTAACTCCGGCGATGGCGGTACGGGCAAGGTTCTTGCTCTCAGCGCGCAGTGGGACTTCAGCGCCGCGCGTATCATGTGGCACCCGCGGAGCTTCGATGGGCGCTCGCCTGACATCAAGGCGCATATCGCCGCGATCAAGTACTTCACGCTCGACGCCGAACCTGCGACGTTGCTCAACCCGGCCTGCGGCAGCGAGTCACCCGGAGTGCCGACCGCGAGTGGCCAGTACTGCGGGATCCAGTCCGTGGATACGCACAATTCTTACAAGGGCAAGGGCGGCTACCTGATTGCTACCGAAGTCCAATACTCGATGCTGTCATGGATGTCGCTTTGGCTGCGGGCTTACGGAGAAAGCCGGTATCAACCGCCCAGTCGCAAGTTGATTGTCACGGACGTATTTGGACTGAGAACCATACAAAACGACCAATATGTACTCGGTTCGGAATCGCTGGGGCCTTGGCGCGTGTACAGCCTCACGCCGAGCGTTCACTTCCGGTCGGATTGGTTTAGCTTAGACGGGATAGAAATAGCTTACTCGCGGCGGTTCTACAGCAAAGCCGTGGACAGCAACCCGAACCAGCCCTTGGATCGGAATGTAGTTACCATTGGGGCCTACAGCAGTTTCTGATGGAAAAAGCCATGCCTTGCGAACGAAAGAGCCGAACGACCCGGATGGAATCGAGGAAGGTTAGTTTCATGCAACGTTTCCTAACACCCCTGCTGATCGTGTCGTCATTGGTGACGACATTGTCGGCGAATGCTGAGGAGCAGGGCTCGGACGCAGCGGTCCCCCGACTGGGTCAATCACCCGGTGAGCCTCAAGTGCGGAGCGCCCCGCCTTCAACTCCCTTTGGTCAACCACCGGAATTGTCGAAGGACAATGTCCTCGATTTTCACGGCTACTTGTTTATGCCGATGCGCGTAGGCGTACTGGATCGTTCGAATCCGAATGCCGGCCAAAACTCGATCGCTTTGCATTCACCACCCGCGGTACCAGGAACGTATCTCCGAACATTTGATTATACAGGCGTGCTCCCAGGTCCTTGGGTCCAGCTCAATTTCAGCTACGGCAACTCAATCATATCTGCGACCACTATTATCGCGGCTTCGGGCGTCTCCGACGGCGGTTCTGGAATCTACAACTTGTCGGATCAATTGGGCGTGTATGACGCTTACATTACCGCCAATCTTTCCAAACCCCTAAAGACCCCCGTAACCGTGCGCGTCGGAGCTATGACAGGACGCTACGGAGCGATGGGGGCCTTCGACGCAGGCCGCTATGGCACCCCGCTCTTGTTTCGGACTAATTCAGTAGGCGAAGCCATTAATGTGGGCTTCAAGTTGGGTTCTGAGACGATGCTCGCCATCGAGCAAGGTATTGGCGGACAAATTGCTCGCGTGCCCGCCAATCTGACGCCCGCAGGTTGGAACGATTACGCCGATCCGAATACTGGGGCGAGCTTCGTCAACCATATTCATGTGGGTTTGAGCCATGCCAATTTTGCTCAAGTAGGACTTCACTACGCAACAGCGTTCAGCCAGGATGATCAGACTCTGAACGGTAAAATACCCGACGGTCGTATCAGCGTGTTCGGCGCGGATCTCCGATTTACTATGGGAAGATTTGGGCACCTTTACGCGGGACTCGGCCGCACCGAAGCGCGCAATTCCGGTGCCGTATCGGGTGTAATCGAGATCCTCAACGCGCGCGGCGGTCCTGAATTGACCCATTACTATCTGGGGCCCAACAGCGGCGGATCGGGCTCCCTCACCACCTATGGCGCGCAATACGACATCAGTATGGCGCGGGCGATTTATGACAAGCGCTTCACGGGAAAGAGCCCCGACTTGACTTTGAGTCTTTTCGGCATCGGCACGTCCGTAAAGAGCGACGACCCAACTTTCAATGGCAAAACAAAACTGAAAGCAGGCGTGGAAGCAACGTACAACATGGCTTCATGGATAGCGTTGTCGGGGCGATTCGATCACGTAAGTCCCGATTCGAGTGACAGTTCCACGGCATTCAACATCATGTCACCGCGACTTCTGTTTCACACGGACTGGCAGAGCCGTGACGAATTTGCCGTGCAATACTCATACTTTACCAACGGCGCGAACGCGACGGTATATACCGGCGCGCCCCCCACAGCTGACCCTTCGGTAAAGCCTGATTCGCACGCCTTCATGATTTCGGGTACCTTTTGGTGGTGACAATGAGCACACGCACGTTGCACAGCAAAGCCGTGGCCCTGGGTCCGCTCGTATGGGCGGTCGCCTTTGCACCCAGCATCATTGCATGCGGCGCCGTTGCCGACCGCTCGCCCAACGAGCCCGATTGCCGCGCCGAGGACCCGTACGAGTTTTCGACCCCGTTGCTCGATGCCGAGCAGAACTCAGTTTACCACCCAACGAGTTGGTTTGGATCCTCGGACAACACTCCGGGTTGCCAGGCCAACCCGCCCGGGGTTGTAGATGGTGCACCTGTCGGCAATGTGACCCTTGACGATGCCGGGCTCCCAACCATTGACGCGAGCGTTTGTACTATTCGGGAAAGCACAGTTCCCTGGATTATCGCTCCTGATGATCCTGACTACCCAACGACTGACACACCGGTTCATCGGTCATTGGTGTTTCATTCCACCGGCTGTACCTATTGGGGCTCCAATGCTTCGCACACACCACCCGGTACGCCCAATACCACACCGATATGCGCGGGTTATACAGATCCAACTACTCTGCAGCAGCCTACCGGCTATTGGAACGGCTCGGCATTTGAAGGCATTGCCTTTTGGGCCAGGACTCCCGGGCAGAGCAATCATAGCGTTTACATCACCTTGAACAACGCTGATACAGCCGTTCAAGGCCCTCAGGGGAGCTGCAACCTGCAGAGAGTTCCTGGCTCGCGCTGCACTCCTGCGCCTACCGATGCCACTGCGGGATTGGGCCTTGCCGTTGTAGATAGCCAGAGCGGTACGGCGACCTCTGGAGGTGTTCCCGCTCGTATTCCAGAGCAGGGCGAATGCGGGAACGCCTTCCAATTGGCGCTCACCACTACACCCGATTGGCAATTTTACACGATGCCATTTGATTCCTTCTGGCAATTACCGTACCCCAATCGAATTGCTTCGGGTTTCGATGCGGCAACGACGATTCAGATATCGGTTATTTTCCCGAAAGAAGTCAGAACCGAACTTTGGATCACGAATTTTCGCTTCTATCGGCAAAAGGGCGCTCACGCCGACGGCGGTGCCAACTAACCTCGGGTAAATTCGTATGCAGCAAGTTAGGCTCCCATGAAAGCGCAACTTGAGTTAGTGACCACGCTATCGAGCGCGTTTGCACTCGCGGTTTTGACGGGTTGCTGGACACCCGACGATCATAGTCAAAGCACCGACGCGGGTGCGGTGCTGGCATCCGATCTGTGCGGGGTTGTAAAATCTCACTGTCCGAAGATCGATCACCTGCCAGCGTCTGGGGCCCTGTGTGACCTGAGTGCATCGGATGTAGGATCTACATTTCCGCCGCAACTCAGCGCTGGCTATTCGGGACAATTCTTTTCGCCGGGGGCGCCGGATGTGGACGCTGGAATTCTGAATGGCGTGAATCGTATTCAGTCGGATCCGAATAATCCCAACAGCTATCATTACAAGGGAACTATAGCCGGGTCGGCTACCTGGGGCGTGTACCTTAACGACCCAACTCNNGTGGGTGGCCCCAAACCGGGACCGCCTGGGCAGATGCCTTTCTTCGTGGACAGCCAAGGGACTCCGCAGGATCCCTATCGGGCGCAGCGACTGCAGACCGTCATCGATGTTCCAACTACGCCGACGACATTCAAGTTCCTTTGGAGTGAATTGACCGCGCCATGCGGCAAGGCCGCCGATTTTCAACCGGGAAAAATCTTCGCAGTTGGAGGTTCATTTCTTGCCTTAACCGGAATCGCTTATGATTTCGACGTAGAAATCGGAGTAATCGGCTTTTGTCATGCGACCAAGGGGTCACCTGTCCGATGCGAGTGATTGTTGCCTGGCTCTCGCGCTGCTCAAGCGAAGACGAGAGTCTGTAAATACTCATTCGGCTTTCCGTGCCGTCATAACCCCAATAAAAGCGAGATACAACGGCCGGCGGCCTTTTTCGATTGCCCCACGGGAATCGATTTCGCATTCAGTTTCGCCTTCGAATGCTAAACGTTTGTGTTCGAATTTACGCGCATGACCGACGAATTGACGCAGGTAGTACAGTGGTTGGGCCTACGGCTGTGCGTGCCTGCAGAGTGGGAGATCGTTAGGCATAGTTTGTCGCTCGAGCAGGGGAGTCTTGTGTTCGTGGATCGGCGCCGCGAGACATTGCGGATATATTGGCGGGATTGCGAGACAATGCCCGATCTAAACCGAATGGTCTCCGACCAACGCAGCAAAGATGTTGTGGAATTCGCGGGCGCGACGGTTAAGAATCTCAGCGGATACGCTGGCTGGCAGGGCACGATTCGCGAAGAGGGGCCCGAAAAACGCAGCGTGCACGCCGTGAAGTACGATTCTCCCACTCAGCGACTGATTCAAGCAATCATAACGGAGGCAAGTGAAGCAGCAGCGTGCAAGTCTCAAAGAGCAGCTCTTCTTAACGACATCAAGGTGGTCTCGAAGGCAAACGAGGCTCGCGATTTTTGTGCTTTTGGATTGAACGTCACGGTACCCTTAGGGTTTCGACTCTTGAAGGCCACTGCGAAACCGGCAGACGTGACGTTTGAGTTCGCTGAAGTGGATACGAAGCACTCGCGACCGACAGGTAAAGGGGTAACGGTGCACAGGATGGGAATGGCAGCGGCCTGGGTACCCGAGGACAAGCAGCAATTGTTAGTGAAAGAAAATCCGCAGATTAGCCTGCGCAACTTTCAGGGAATTTCGCGCGGCAAGCATCCGGCTATTGTGGCTCACGGCCAGGAAACGCGCCCCCGATTATTGAGCATGCTCGGCGTGGGTCGCCGGGGAGATGCACTACTCTGGCATTGCGAGAAAATGAACGCTGTCTACTCAGTAGCGACGAGGTATCTCAAGCGTACGCCCCTGGAGATAACTGCGTTATCGACGCCGTGCTGCGACGAAGGACGCAATGACTAGAGCAAGACGAGCTCACGACCCAGGGCGTCAAAGCAGGGTTGCGGCAACCAGCGAAGCTGCCACCCGCGTGGATGTGTTAGACATGGTCCCCACGGTCAACCAGGCCATGCGGATTGAGTCCCAAGAGCCTGGGCTGCTGCTTTGGTTGCCACTTCAACCACGCTGGTGGATGCGGCCGCCGCTCAGTTGGATTTTGCCGTATCGGAAGGAAAAGGGGATAGCGCTCGACGCGATGGGTCGTCAGGTGCTCGAAGCTTGCAATGGCGAGGCGACAGTCGAGACAATAGTGGAACGGTTCGCAGAACGTCATCAGCTTCGCTTTCATGAAGCCCGCCAATCTGTGCTTTCCTTCTTGAGAATGCTCGTCGAAAGGAGAGTCATAGCCCTCGTCGCCGTGGGCTTGCCTACCGAGAGTGGTCGGTCATGAGCAATCCGACCTTCCATGCGCTTCGCCCGATAGTTGCCAAAGACCAAGTGCGCTTGAGCGTGGGTCGAGGTTTCCGGCTGGCAATGTCCGGTATGTCGTACCGGATGTTTCGGTCGAGCGTTACGATCGCGATTCTGTCGCTCGCCACTGCATTCATGGTTCACATGCTGAGCTATGGGTTATTGCAGCACGCAACCGAGCGAGGTGCTCTATCCGAGCTCATGCATCAGCGTCGCTTGGGTCAAGAGATCACGCGTCTGAGTGATGCTGACTCGGACGCTACCATTTTTGACGCGTTGGCAACTGGTCTGCCAGAGAGAATTGGAGAATACAGTCGTTGGTCGGGTCTGGGTGCTGCGCGGACTACACAAACCTGCGTATTCGCTCGTCGCCTGCGCGAGGCAGCCCGTGCGCTCGATGACTTTCCAGTGGCTGCACGCGCTGTCGCGCTGGGTGATGCCACGGCGCAGGAATTTCTGCTGAGCTTCGATGCCGGCGAACTTAGCCGTCTCGAGGCGCAACTGAACCATTTGGGTCTGCGCGCACCCTTGGGCAATTTCCCGGAATTGAAGCGGCTAGTCATCGAAGGGCTCCCGCAATTGCGAACATTCGCCAAGGCTGTCCAGATTGGGCAAAAGAGCGCTATTGACGAATTGAATCGATCATTTCAAGGTGAATCGATCGTCGAGGCACTGCGTCAGTCGTCCCCTGGGCTTGCCGAGCGTATTCGTGGTGTGGGATTCGAACTGACCTCGAAGGACCTTGGCGATCTGTCAAGACTAGCGTCGCGTACGACTGATATCAATTCGGTCAATCGCCTGCTACAAAACGGAGACATTTCGACCGAGCTCGGGCGACTCTTTTCGATTGACCCGTCCCAAGTCAATTTTGAAAGCGTTTCGGAGTATGTAAGTAATTCGAGTCGAGCCACGGCGGTTGGCAAATGGCTGGCGCAAGCTGGCGCGCCACCAGAGATAACCCCGCAGCGCATTCTAGAGTTAGCCACAACCCATCGGCATGAAGTTAAATTGACGCGCGCTTTGGGCAATCTAAGCGAAGATCGAGCGGTGGGTTGGTTCGGCTTGTCAGAGCGAAATCAATGGTTGGTGGTGCTCTCATTTCTGGTCTGCGTCGTGGGCGTCGCTAACGCGATGTTGATGTCGGTAACCGAGCGATTTACCGAAATTGCCACAATGAAGTGCCTCGGAGCCATGGACGGGTTCGTCATGTTGTTGTTCGTCTTCGAAGCCATGATACAAGGCCTTGTTGGCGGCATCATCGGGCTATTCTTGGGCGTAATTTTGGCCACAATTCGTGCGGCCATCGAATATGGATCACTGCTAGCGGGCGCCACGGGTGTCGTCTTGCCAGTGGCCTCGGCGATGCTGGTATCCCTGGTGGTGGGTGTCGCGCTGGCCGCAATTGCGGCGGTCGGGCCCGCATGGCTTGCCGCGCGGCTGTCGCCCATGGAAGCGATGCGCGTCGAATGAGGGAAATGGCATGACTTCGAAAGACTCCGCGGACAGGCCGATCATCATTCGCACGTTAGGGCTCGAGAAGCACTACGGCATCGGCGATGCGACGACGTATGCATTGCGCGGAGTGGATTCGTCGATCGCTCGTGGGGAATTCATTGCCGTGATGGGTCCCTCTGGTTCTGGCAAGAGCACTTACTTCAACATGATCGGCGGACTCGATTCGGCGACGCGCGGACGGATCTTGATTGACGAAGTCGACGTGGCCCAGCTCTCTGCCGTGGAGCTCGCATTCCTCCGATGCCAAAAGATTGGTTACATTTTTCAGAGTTACAACTTGATTCGATATATGACGGCACTCGAAAATGTGACCGTTCCAATGGCATTTGCCGGGGTATCTCCCGAAGAAGCGCGCCGCAGGGGCATGGCCCTGCTCGCATTGGTGGGTCTTGAGGTACGCTGGGCCCATCGCCCCATTGAAATGTCGGGCGGGCAACAACAACGGGTCGCAATTGCACGTTCTCTTTGCAATAACCCCAAAATTCTACTCGCCGACGAGCCGACGGCCAATCTCGATCTGGATACGGGTCAAGAAATTCTAGAAATCCTTCGGCGCATCAATCAAGAACGCAAGATGACAATCGTGTGTTCGACGCACGATCATAGACTACTGAAGATTTGTGACCGCATCTTGTGGATTCGCGATGGTCGAATAGAACGGGTGGCGTCACGCGAGGACATACACATCACCGTGGGTTCGATTGGGGGGGAAGCGTGAAGGGAGCCCTGAAGTTCTTACACGCTTGCGCAACCGCGCTTGGAATGATGTTTTGCGGCTTGTCGCACGCGCAGGGTGCGCCTGACAATTTGGACGCGGGTGCCGCAAGTAGGAACTCTGCGTCGTCCTCACGATCCGACGACGCCTCACTTGCACCTGACGAACTCGCGTATCTAAATGACTTGCGAGCGCTAACCTCGAATCCACACCGGTTGTCGGGCACCCCGGAAGGGCGGAGTGCTTCGGAATATTTGCAGAAGCGACTCGATGGTTTGGGCATAAAGCATGTATTTCTGCTGGATATGCCCGTGTGGCAGATGCATACGGTCAAGTGTGAGTTGGAGCTCGACGGCGTCCATCTACCGCTTCACGCCATGCGACCCAACGTAGTCGTACTGCCGACTACGGGCCCCGAAGGGATTGTCGGTAGGCTCACTTATGCTGGTCGCGGCGAGGCAGTCGATTTCGGAGCGCGAGATGTAACGGGTGCGATCGTGGTACTCGATTATGATAGCCTGAGCGGCTGGCAAAGAGCATTCGCGCTGGGAGCACGTGCTGTAGTTTTCGTCGGTCAAGGTTACGAAACCCCGGCCTCGCCCCGGCTTTCAGGCGTGCCTTCGAATCAACCTCGTTACTACGTGACAAAGGATGAATTGCGGGGCGTTGATCTGACTCAGGATCGTGACCGTGCCACGCTCGTAAGTCAAATCGTTTGGCAACAGAGCGTTGGCAGAAATATTATTGCTAGAATTCCGGGGACGGATCCAAGCTTTGCACCGGATCGGTTGGAACCAGAATCCTTGGTGCTGGCAGCCAATTATGATTCGTTCGGCGATGTCCCGGAGCTCAGCCCAGGCGCTCGCGGTGCAGCCAATATCGCATCCTTGATCGAAGCGGCTCGTGTGCTGCACGCCCAACCCCCAAAGCGTGACATTTGGTTGATGTTTCTGGACAATCAGGCCCATTACCACCAGGGCGCACGTGAGGTGTACGACGCGCTGGAGATGAGCGAGGAGCGCCATAAGCAATTGACCAGCGAACACGTCGACGAGCAAAAGTCTCTGTCGGCCATGCACGCATTGCTTTTACAGCGCGGGGTGCTGTTGCGCGACACCCCGGGAAATTCGGCGACAATTTCCGACCTCAGGCGCGTACTCGCGGAGGAAGCCAACTTTCGCCGCGATGACGAACGCAAGGTGTCTCAGGCATACCGACTGACAGTCTCGGTTCTTTCAGCGGTCGATTCGGAGCCCCAGCGCAAGCGGGCTGAGCGAGCCGAGTTACGTGCTTTGCTCTGGGACGACATTCGCAGAGCTTTTCACGGGAATACGCTTGAGACATTCATTCAGCGGCAGCGCTCGGCCGCGCTTCAGTCTGGACAGGCTCGGGCGCGCTCGGAGGCCTACCTCGAACTCGTCGATGAACTGAAGAGCGGTACTCTTTCGCGGCTTTCGCGGAGACTCGACGAACTCTCGCAGGCTATCCTTCGCGACAATCAGCGCGAGGTTTTCCGCCAAGGCGTTGGCACCACCTCTTCAAGTGGCCGCCAAATGCCCTGGGTTGTACTTCACGCCAGTCTCAACCTGTCCGACTTGGGTCCCAGCTGGGGAGCTGTCGCCGGTGACTGGACGAACCAGCTATTCGATTGGCGTGCTCCGCGATCGGATGGAGACAACCCAGGCTACTACGGCCGTGTGCTCAATGTCCTGCTCGAGACGGCCAATTCGATTCATGATTTACCTGCTCTGGATCGGCAAACCTTGGCAGATGCAACGCTTGGGTTCACCTTTTCGCCGGGCACGTTCGTATCTTCCGCGAGCGTCGCGGGAAGTTACGGCATCTACAATGTTTCACTGATGACCGGGTACGATGCTCGAAGACGGGATGGATATCCGGCAGACAGCTTATCCAATCTAGATTGGCGCAATATCCGTCGACAGGCATCCCAGGCCATTTTGCTGATCAAGGCCGCCGCGAGCGAGGTCAACCTGAGCCTGCCGGCTGTGTTCAAATCGCTGGCTAAGAGCAAATATCCGAGTTACGGCTCGGGTCAAGTTACCGGCGACTATGTTGCACTACAAGTTAGCGGCAGTCTTAAGGAGGACAGACCCGCTGTCGGAGCGCTTTTAGCCCTGTGGCCCGGTAACATCTCCTGGACCACACAAGCCTGGATGAGCCTCGAGCACGCGCTCACGCCGGCATTCTACGACCCACTCGCGCTCGAACCCGTTGATCAAACCGGGCACTTTCGCGTGATCGGGCTGCGCGAAGACATGTATACCGAGCTCATGACCCTGGGTACGCTGAGCGACGAACAGGGGCGAGTGGCTGCCATTACGAATCAAGACAAGCAGTCGCAACGCTTGACCGATGCCATGCGCGTAAATTTGATGTTTGCCGATGGCTATTCGTGGTCCACGCTCGACGCCGCCGAGACTCAGCCGAACTTACTTCGAGTGCTAAACGCCTCCTCGGATGCCTCATTTCGAACCAATCGAGCCCTCTGGGGGCAGCTGGAAAACCAGGGTTTCTGTTACATCTCCGATCAAACGGTCAATTACCACTTGAAGCTATTTCAGCCCATGGGTGTTGCTGCCCTAGGGGACTTCACGCCCCCTCGTCCAAACGGAAAGGGGCTGCTTCCTCGGGAATTGACGGCTGGCTTGCGTTTGGGCGAAAGAACGGCGAATGACCTGTGGAATCTCAATGAGGGTCGGCTGATTCGGTTGCGGGAAAGGGGAGTCACCAGCGCCGACCTCGAGACATTGCACAGCCGAGCCCACCAGGCATTCAGACAAGCGCAAGCCGCCACGACGATCGCCGCAAAGGAGGGAGGCTTTGCACGCAGCGCTGCGTTGTCACAGCATGTGTACCTGCCGCTTCGCGCTGCAATGGATGACCTCGTGCACGCCATCGTGATACTTCTGCTGTTGGCGATCCCATTTGCATTCGCCATCGAGCGTCTGACACTTTGTGCCACGACTGTGTACGGCAAAATCGCGGGGTTCAGTGTAGCGTTTCTCGCCACGTTTGCGCTCTTGTATTGGATGCATCCCGGCTTTGCCATTGCGACCACTCCAGCGATAGTATTTCTTGCATTCGCTATCGTCCTTCTATCGTCGTTGGTTACGTATATCGTCGTGCGCAAGTTCAAGGTCGAATTGAAGGCGATCCAAGGTCAGGGGCCCAGCGTTCACACGTTAGAGGTTTCGACAATGGGCACCATGTTGGCGGCCGTCGGTATGGGTCTTTCGACGATGCGGCGCCGGCGCACACGAACGACGTTGACCGCGGTCACCGTCGTGATGCTCACATTTACGATCTTATCTTTTGCCTCGTTCACTCGCACTGTGGGTGTGCGAGAACTTTACGAAGGGCCCGGTGGCGAGCATACCTCTGAAAAAGTGTTGCTTCGCAAACTCGACTATTCGCCCATTAAATGGGGCGTTCTTGATATGTTACGTGGGCAGGAGGGGCAAGGAGGGCTTCTCAGTCCCCAGTATTGGCTTTCGCGATCGACGAACGGGACCGAACGCGTCAGCGTCGCAAGTAGCGAGACTCCCGGGCAAGCCTTGGTTCTGGACGCAGTCATGGGGCTTACGCCGGAAGAGGTAATGCGTTGGCCAGAGCTAGCTGATGCTTTGGGTGGTGGACCCGCTTCGGCAATCGTCGAGGGGTTGCGTCGGGGTGACGTATTCGTTCCGGCCATACTTCAGAAACTTCTCAATCTGAAGCCTGGAGAACCACTGCTTCTGAACGGACACAAGGTTCGGTTGGGCGGCGTGTTAAATGCTACGGCGGTAGAACGACTTCGACATTTGGACGGACGCTCGATCTTGCCGGTCAATTTCCAGGATGCCGCCAAGTCAAGTTCGGGCAGCACGGCGGTTCAAAAGGACGAAAATCAATTGATCATGTCGGATGAAGCCGACAAGAATTTCGTTCACCTCACCAGTGATCAAATTGCTGTTGGGTCCGCAGAGCTGGTTCAGTCCCTAGGTGGGAAGCTCCATGCAATTGCAGTCTATCCGGGTGGCGGGGTAAACCCGAGTGATTTAGGGCATAAGTGGGCGGAGCTAGTCGTTATGCCTGTCTGGGCGGCTTCCAAAGACGGTGTGCAGCGCCTAATCTTTACCGTGTTGACTGAGGTGTCCGGGGGCCTAGCACTATTCGTTCCCCTATTGTTGGGAGGACTCATCATTTTCGGTACCCTTCTGGGTTCCATAAGCGATCGCGAACGTGAGATTTACACATTTTCCGCGCTCGGCTTGTCGCCGGGCCACGTTGGAGCTTTGTTTTTTGCAGAGGCCGCGGTCTATGCAGTCGTGGGTGGCATGGGCGGCCAATTGTTAGCCCAGTCAGTCGGCTTGGTGCAAAGCTCGCTTGCCCGCGCGGGCCTGATTCAGCCCGCATCAATCAACTACTCATCGACGAATTCACTATTTGCGATGGCCGTTGTCATGGCTACCGTGCTCATTTCCGCAATTTATCCGGCCCTGCGGGCGTCCAAGAGCGCCAACCCCGGGCTTTCACGAACTTGGAAATTGCCCGACCCGGAGGGAGACAAGTTAAGCCTGATGTTCCCCTTCACTGTATCTTCCTTCGATATCACGGGCGCTGTAAGCTTTTTGGCTGAACACTTTCGACACCACGACGATGCCGGCTTCGGGGATTTCGCTGCTTCGGATGTAGGCCTCGAAAATAACGTGAAGGGAAATTTGACGCTTGCAGCGGACTTTGCGCTAGCACCATTCGACTTGGGGGTGACTCAACGCATGACACTGACGGCAATTCCCTCGGAGATACCAGGTGTGGATGAGGTGTCCGTTCAGATATCGCGACGCAGTGGGACCCGCGGCGACTGGCTTCGCGCCAATCGCGTGTTCCTGAAGGACTTGCGTCGGCAGTTTTTACTTTGGCGTACCCTGTCCAGTGATGTCATCGAGAGCTATCGAATGCGAACCCTGCAGGAGCTCAATTCTTCCGTCCAACAATCCACGGAGGCGATGTAGGCGAAATGACTGAGCTCGCCAAGGGCATTGGTAAGAGGCTGACGCGTAAACGCGCTGCGGATCGTGAACTCGAAGAATTTCGCGATCTCTTACAACCGCCCAGCACTTTCGTAGATGGTTTCAGTTGGACTGCGCTGCTGGGCGCACTGTTCGTCGCATTACTGATGGTGCCCGGATCAATCTACATGACGCTAATTGCGGGCATGTCAGTCGGACCGGCTGCGCAATGGGTTACCGTTATCCTATTTATCGAAGTCGCGAGGCGCGCCAACAAACACCTGAAACGCGCGGAGATCTTTACTCTCTTTTACCTTGCCGGCGCCATCATGATCTCGGCGTCCATGGCGCAGGGAAATTTCCAGGGTGGTCTTGGCGCTTTGTGGTCGCAGTTTTTCGCTCAATCGGATGCGGCTCGGGCGGCGGGCATTACCGAGCATTTGCCGCATTGGGTCGTCCCAGCGAATCCTGATGTTCTAGAGCGGCGTTCGCTTTTCATGTGGGAGTGGGCGCCCGCGCTCGGCTTGATTGTCTTTACGATGGTCATTGGTCGAATCGACAACATGATACTCGGCTACGGTCTATTCAGACTGACTAGTGATATAGAAAAGCTTCCATTTCCGATGGCGCCCGTTGGGGCACAAGGCATTATGGCGCTGTCCGAAGAACAGGATGACGCACTGCAGGCCCGCTCGGGCGGTGCAACGACAGGCTCTTGGCGCTGGCGCGTCTTTTCGATAGGATCCGTGGTTGGTTTGGTATTTGGTGCAATTTATATCGGAGTTCCAACGATTACAGGCGCTCTGTTGGATCGGCCAATAACCATACTACCTTTGCCATTTCGGGACTTCACTCCGCAGACCGGCAATGCCCTCCCCGCAACGGCGATTGCCATAGCGATGGACCTGGGGATGGTAATCCTGGGCATGGTCCTGCCGTACTGGGCCATGATTGGCACATTTGGTGGTTTCTTGGTCACGCTCGTGATCAACCCGATCCTAGCGCACCCTCGGATTTCTGTGCTGCGGTCGTGGAATCCGGGCGACAACATGCAGACCACATTCTATAAAAACCAAATCGATTTCTATTTCAGTTTTGCGGTTGGGGTCGGGTTGGCGATTGCACTCGTGGGGTTGTTTTCAGTCGGAAGGACGCTACTCAAGGCAAGAGCTAACAAGCAGAGCCGAGCTCCGAGTTCGCTGGTACCGAGCATTCCCCAAGGGCGGGGCGATATCAGGCCAATACTTATTTTCGTAACCTATCTGATCGTTGCCTCTCTCTACACTTCGGTGTCCACGTGGTTGCTATACATCGCCGACGGACGCGTGTACTGGCCCGTGGTCATCGTAATGCTTGGCTATGCCTTCATTTATACACCGATTATCTCGTACGTAACCGTACGCCTCGAGGGGATTGCCGGCGAAGTCCTGAATATTCCGTTTATCCGTGAGGCCGCGTTTATTTTTTCTGGTTACCGAGGAATGGCGGTCTGGTTCTTGCCGATTCCGCTCTATAACTATAGCCAAATGGCCGTGCAATACCGGCAGGCAGAACTTACCGGGACCAAATTTGCTTCGGTCTGGAAGAGTGAACTACTTCTGACCCCGATAATCGTTATTGGTTCGCTGCTGTTTGCGCACGTTATTTGGCGATTGGGTCCAATTCCCGGCCCTCAATATCTTTTTGCCCAAGAATGGTGGGAAGTCACCGCGGCGCAGCAGTCGATGGTATTTTCCTCTACACTCGGGGGTTTTACCGAATTCGAGCAGGCGTTCAACCCCACGTACATTGGGGCTGGACTACTCGTGGGAGGGGCGCTTGTCAGTGGGCTCGCCTGGCTGGGCGCGCCCATTTTCTTCGTCTATGGAGTCGTGCGTGGACTCAATCAGACCTTGCCCTTCGTGATAATTCCCCAGTTGATTGGGGCGCTCACGGGACGTTACTATTTTCGGAGGCGCATTGGTCCCATGTGGCGGCAATACATTCCCGTAATCTTTGCGGGTTTCAGCTGTGGCATGGGTCTTGTCGGTACCTTGGGCATCGGCCTCACATTCGTCGCGAAAAGCGTATTTACCCTGCCCTTTTGACGGAATCTGCGAATTGCCATGCCCCCTTCAAGCAGAAACAATGATCGAGACGCCGAACCTTCAAGCGATCGTTCGCTCGTTGAAATCGCCAATGTGTCCAAAATATATGTCCTAAAGCGTGAAACCGTGTACGCCTTGCGCGACGTACAATTGCAAGTCTTTCGGGGCGAATATTTGTCTATCATGGGGCCGTCTGGCTCCGGCAAGTCCACCCTATTCAACATAATCGGAGCACTTGATCGTCCCAGCAAAGGGCAAGTCCGTATCGGGACATTGGACTTGACTAACCTGACGAGTCGGCAGTTGGCGTACGTACGCTCCAACTACATTGGCTACGTCTTTCAGGCGTACAATTTGATTCCATCGCTAAGCGCATTGAGAAATGTGGCGCTTCCGCGGTTGTTCACGGGCGCCAGCCAGGAACAGGCGGATGCCGCGGCGGCCGATAGACTGAAACAACTCGGCCTGGGTCATAGGCTAGAACATCGACCGGGTGAGTTGTCCGGCGGTCAACAACAGCGAGTTGCAATCGCGCGCGCCCTTGTCAATGATCCTACGATTATTCTGGCGGATGAGCCCACCGCGAATTTGGACCTGAAGACGGGTGCCGAGGTAATCGAGATCCTCAAAGGGCTATCCGTCGATCAGGGCGTGACAATAATTACTGCGACCCATGATCACAAGATGCTTGCCAATTCTGACCGAGTCGTGTGGATATCCGACGGACGCATCGCGAAGGTTCAAAACCGCGAGGAGCTTCATATCGAAGAAGGGAAGATTTCCGTGGCGGGTGGCGACATCGTTGCGTGACCCAAAAGCCGCCAATTTGGTCCTTTGAACATTTTGACTGCCCCACGACGAAGCATCCATGTAAAATGGGGTAAGGTGCAAACGTACTCGCTAGCAGCGCTATACGAAGCCAGGCAGGCCGCAGTTGACGCCGCCGAAAGAATCGTCGCGCAGCGGATCGTAGATTGCGCAGAAGCCGACCGGCACGGCCAGCAGGCACAGGCGCGCCTCGCGGAATTGCGCGCCCGAATCCAAGCGCAGGCACAATCCCAATTGAACCGGGCCCGTGAGGGGCAGGCAACTGTTGCCGATTTGCAAGTCGGCGCCGCATTTGGGGTCGCCGCTCAGAAGGAACTCGATGCGCTAACACTAGCTTTGCAACGAACAGAGTCGACAGCCGCAGAATGTCGGGCGCTGCTCGGACAGGCACAACATCAAGTTGAGCTCTTGCGGCAAGAACTGGCAATCGTGGAGCGTCATCGGCAAAATTTCCTCGCCGAGGAGCGTCGGATAGAGGAGGCTGAGGCCGAAGAGGACGCGGCCGAACTCTGGCAGGCTCATCAGTCGACGTTTCCTCACGAAAGGTCGAAGTGAAACTCAGGGGTCGTCTCGAGACGTGGATTGGGTTGAATCGTCCACGGCGTAAGAGTCTGGTGCAGTCACCCAGGTTCGCTCTGGGTTTCGTGATGTCACTGGTGGGCTGTTCATTGCAGCAACCCCCGGCGCCTGGCCCTGCGAATCCACGAATATCGGCCAAAACCGACGGGGATCGGGACGCACAGGCTCCACCGGCAATGATTGACCTTGTCTCAATACGTCCGGTTATCAGCCATCCCGAGCTAGCCGAAGTGCGAAAGGCACTCGAGCGAGGCGAGGACGCAAGAGCTTTGGAATTGTTCGAACAAGCTCTAGTGCGCGTAGACCCACCGATTCCCGATCGATTCCGTTGGCACCTTTCATTGGCTTATGCCTATCAGAAGCACAATGATTGCGCCCAGGCGTTGCCGCACTTCGAAGCAGCCTCTACCGAAGCTTGGCCGCTACGTGAATACGCGCAATTCGGCGTGGCTCAATGCCGGATGGCATTGGGATTTGCGGTGGATACTCTTGGAAGATTAAACGCTTTGAAAGCGGAAGTTCCACTCTTGAATTCTGTCAATCTGCTCAAAGGCCAGATAGCGTTCCAAAGCGGGCAACTGAGCACGGCTATCGATCTCTGGCGCGACTACCTGAGTCACCCCGCTGCTACGAATGCGGAGCGTGTACAGGTGAGTTTGAGTCTGGCTCAAGCACTGTACTCTGCGACAATACCGGACTTGGACGCGGGTAACGGTGATGAGCGGCCGGATTTTAGAGGTTTGTCAATTGATGCAAGGCTCAAGGAAGCTCTCTCCGTATTGAGCTCAATTAGCATTAGGGATTGCGACAATAACACGCAAGAACGTGTGTTTGCGCTAAAGCACTCCATAGTGGCAAAGCTATTTTCTGCCGACCCCGAGCAGGAACAACAATGCACAATTCGAGACCAGGGCGACGAACTGGAGATATTGGTTGAACGACGAGATTTCAAGCGTGCACGGGACTTGGCCGCGAACTTACTCGGCGATCTCAAGAATGCGGGTCTGCTCCAATCCATTGCGGGATGCCGCGCGCAATTTGCAGCGGCTCAGGCCCACCTGGGTTTGGGCGAATCGACAGAAGCAAATTCAATCTTTGGTTCAATCATACGGGTGTGCAATGAGCCGGAAGATGTAGTAGCGCGTTCGCTATTCGCCGTGGCGCGCCGATCGCAAGATCTACGTGATTTGCCAGGTGCAATCGCTAACTATGAATCGCTTGAACGGCGCTTTCCAGGGAATCGCCTGGCGGATGACGCGCGTCTGCGCCTTGCCTACGCCTACTTGGATTTGGGCTCCGAATCGAAGTTTACGGACTTGATCATGCGCATGGTAGAAGACTTCCCGCAAGGAGACATGACCTCCGAGGGACTGTTTCAGCTCGTGCAGCGCCGCATCAGCAAGGGTGATTGGACCAACTCGATCGTGCTGCTGTCGCAGCTGGGGCGCTTACCTCGCATCGTAAATCGCGATGATGTTGAGCAAACGGAAAGACAATTGTACTTCTTAGCCCGGGCTCAGTACCAAAGTGGGCAACGGGAAATTGCGCTCGATGGTCTCGAACGGCTAATTAGTGAGCGCCCCTTTAGTTATTACATGCTTCTGGCATACGCTCGATTAATGGCGTGGGCTCCTGAGCGTGCAGCGCGGGCTAAGTCGATTGCTACGACTTTGAACGTGGATGCGCCCTTTACCGTGCCGTATCAGCCACAATTCGGCAAACCGGGGTACTTCAGAGCCATTGAGCTGATGGCCCTCGGCGAAATGGACAAGGGTTCCGAGGAGCTTCGGATTTTGCAATTGCCCCAGGAAGTGGAACCGCTATTGCTTTGGACCAAGGCTTCATTCGAAGCGGCTGCCGGCTCGCTCCCAAACTCGCAGCGGCTGGCAAGAGAACGAATGCGTGACTGGCCCCGGCGTTGGCCCGTCGGGGCTTGGGAACCAGCATGGAAGGTTTCGTTTCCCAAACCCTATTCGGACATCGTAACTCGCGAAAGTAAGCGCACGATGGTGCCAGAATCACTCGTGTACGCCGTAATGAGGGAGGAATCGCAATTCGATCGAGAGGCTGTAAGTGGAGCGGAGGCCTATGGTTTGATGCAGTTGATCGTGCCGACCGCAAAGCTCGCTGCCAGAAAGCTTGGTATGACGGCCGACCCTCCGTCACTCAAGCGTCCGACGATCAATGTCGCATTGGGCTGTCAAGTTCTCTCAAAGCTACTGCAGAAGTTCAATCGGCAACCCATAATGGCGATACCTGCATACAACGCCGGTCCTGGTCGCCCCGCACGATGGCTCAAAGATAGACCGGATATGGATCTTGATGTGTGGGTCGAGGCCATCCCTTTTACCGAAACGCGTGTATATTTCAAGCACGTGCTATCGAGCTGGGCCACGTACGCTTGGCTGTACGAGCGCGATGCCTCGGACGCCATCATGAAGTTGCCGCTTAAAGTAAGTGACTGAGGGGGCTGCGTCCCGGCGGGTACCGTCGAGGGGCCCCTGTGCTAAGTCAGGGTCGTGCCGGTGGGCTTGTCAACTCAATCCAAATTACTTGCCGTAGCTTGTGCGCTTTGCGCTTGTACCCTCATTGGATGCCGGTTCGTGCGGGGCGTCAACAAGAAATCAAGTGGTGCGCCCAGCACTTCGCAAGCCGCGCGTTCAACGGGAAATGCGTGGATCGATGGCAAATTGCCGGCAAGCGTATTGCAAGGGCAACCACAGGATGGTGGCGAGCTCGTTTTCCAAATTGAAGTTGACCCGCCCAGTCTAAACCCGATTATCCATTCGGACTATTGGGCGGGGCAAATCACGTCAAACCGTGTGTATGAATCGCTGGTAACCGTCAACCCTTACGACGAGCCACGGTTTCGATTCTTGCCTGCGCTGGCCGAGACCTGGGAGATAAGTCCAGATGGTCGCGTCTACACATTCCACCTTCGAAAATCCGTAACTTGGCACGATGGGCATCCGTTTTCGGCTGCGGATGTCATAGCGACGTTCGATAAAATTCAAGATACGACGTCGAAGGCGGCGTCCACTCGTTCTTATACTCAGGAAATAGATCGATACGAAGCCATTGACGCGTCGACCATCAGATTCTATCTAAAACGGCCCTATTTCTTGATGATGGACGGAGTGTTCGCGAGCATACCGATTCAGCCGTCACACATAATCAAAAAAATGACTGGCGCAGGCTACAGCGAATCTGCCACTAACCCGATAAATCGTACACCGATTGGTACTGGACCCTACCGGATTGAGAAGTGGGACAACGGTCAGATGATCGCGCTACGCCGCAATTCGGGCTATTGGGGGAAAAGGCCGCACATAGATCGAGTTGTCTATCGGATCGTGCAAGAAGAGTCGGTAATGCTCGAACTTGCCGAACGGGGAGAAGTTGATGTCGTCTCGAGAGTGCGCGCCAATCAATGGATAAAATTGGGTCAATCCAAATTGCGGGAAACTTTTAATAGAGTCCTATTTTATGAGGCTAACTACCGATGGATTGGCTGGAATCTGCGACGCCCCCAATTTCAGGATCCCCGCGTGCGACGAGCGCTGACATTACTAACGGATCGTCCCGGCATCATCAATTCACTACTACACGGGCTTGCCAAACCCACGGTGTGTCACTTCTATTGGGCGAGCACGGCATGTGATCAGGCATTGCAGCCTTTACCCTACGACCCGGTTGAGGCCGAGCGCCTACTCGAACAAGCAGGCTGGGTCGATCGCGACGGCGACGGAATTAGAGACTATCAAGGGCGCCGCTTCGAGTTTTCCTTCATGATTCCAGCTGCCTCGGACGAGGCCACTCGGATTGGCACCAAGATGAAGGAGGATTTCTCCAGAGCAGGAATTGACCTGAAATTGCAACGAGTCGAATGGTCTGCATTCGTGCGTCGGCTCAGAACGCATGATTTCGACGCGTGCACATTGTTGTGGTCGGGCGAGCCGCGCGGGGATCCCACGCAAATCTGGAGTTCGACCTCCATAGACGGCGGCTCCAACTACATCAGCTTCAATAATCCAGTTGCGGACAAGCTCATGCGCGAAGCGCGAGGTGAACTGGACGATAGCCGGCGTGACCGGCTTTACCAGGAGTTTGGGCGAATTTTATACGATGAACAACCCTATACGTGGCTCTATGTTCGACCCACCATGACGCTCCTAAATCGGAGAATCAAGGGCGTTAGGCCAACGTTACTCGGGTGGGTGCTCGAGGATTGGTGGCTTGAAGATGAACCCAATCGAAGGGTAGGCGCCCAGTAACTATGCTTCGCTTTCTATTGCGCCGCCTGCTTTTGATGGTCCCAACATTCATTGGGGTGACGCTGATTTGCTTTCTTGTATTGAGGCTGGCTAATGCCGATCCGGTAACGACAGGCCTCGAGGGGGCCATATCCGGCCGGCAAGTCTCGAAGGAAGCGATCCTGCACTTGCGACATTTCTACGCGCTCGACCAGCCATGGCACATACAGTATTTGAGGTTGGTTCGACGCCTCGTGACTTTCGATTTGGGCACCCGATGGCAGGACGGGCGCCCAATTGCAAAGGTCGTTGGCGAGGCGCTCCCAATTACCCTGATGCTTAGCGGCATATCACTTGTGATTGCTTACGGTCTGGCGATCCCTCTCGGGGTTTTTTCCGCTGCCCGTCGTGGAACGCGCCGCGATACGACGATGACGGTGTTACTCTTTGTCCTATATTCGCTCCCAAGCTTTTGGGTTGGCACAATGCTCATTGTGTACTTAGGCAGCGGGCAATTTCTGAATTGCCCTTGGACGCATTCACGCGGATGTTTTCCGCTTCAGGGATGGCATACGTTTCGCGGATTCGAGCAAATGAGGCCGCTCGACAAGATTGTTGACGTAATCTGGCACATTACGTTGCCCATCGTGACCCTAACATACGCATCATTGGCGAGTCTATCGAGGTACATGCGGATGGGCATGCTCGAAACCTTGCGTCAGGACTATATTCGAACGGCTCGTGCCAAGGGTTTAGGCGAAGGTCGTGTTAGCTACGTTCACGCACTGCGAAATGCACTGATCCCCATCGTGACGCTCCTTGGGTTGACGCTTCCGAGTTTGATTGGAGGGAGTGTGATAGTGGAGCAAATCTTCGGCATCCGAGGCATGGGCTTCGTTGCGCTTGAAGCAATTCGACTTCCGGACTACCCCTTGGTGATTACGATTGTTGCCTTTACAGGGCTGCTCACAATGGTAGGCGTTCTAATTTCCGACCTGCTCTACGCCGTTGTGGACCCCCGAATTCGCATCGAGGGCCGTCAATGATCATTTCCTGGACCCTGCATCGGCTGCGCGCGGACCTCTTGGTATTAAGGAATGTCGTGGCAGCGGTCCGGGCTCGACCCGTGCAGTGGGTCGCGCTGTGGATTTTGGTGACTTTCATCGGATGCGCATTGTTCGCTGATATGCTTGCCAGTAGCCAACCGCTGTTGCTCTATTTTCGCGGGCATCTGTATCTATTTCCCAATCTCTTTCACCCCGCCAAGCTTCGAATCTACGACAATGAATTGCTACTAACCTATTTGCGCCCGGGCGATTGGGCCGTGCTGCCCATCGTGCCCTGGGGATACAATGGTCATGACCTGTCCCACGTGCTGTCAGCTCCGGATGCCGCCCATTGGTTGGGCACCGACTCGAGTGGCAGGGACGTATTGGCCCGAGTGTTGCACGGGGCGCGTGTCAGTCTGATCGTGGGAATTCTGAGTGTCTGCGTCTTGATCGTCGTTGGCGTAACGATGGGAACCGTAGCTGGGTACTTTGGCGGCATCCTAGACGTTATATTGATGCGACTCCTGGAAATCGTTCATTCAATACCTACGATTCTGCTGCTCATTACCTTGCTCGCTGTGCTTTCGCCCGAGGGTTATGGAGCGGTCGTAGCGATGACGGTCGTAATTGGTCTCGTGTGGTGGACAGACGTCGCTCGACTCGTCCGGGGCGAGATCTTGCGAGTGAAGGAACTGGATTATGTTCAGGCGGCGCGCGCTCAAGGTGCAGGAACAGCTCGACTCATTTTTGCCCACGTGCTGCCCAATTCCTCTAGTCCAGTACTCGTAAGCGGAACATTTGCTTTGGCAGCGGCAATTCTCGTAGAAGGGGCACTCAGTTTTCTCGGCTTCGGAATACCCGACGATATGGCGTCCTGGGGAGGTTTACTCAACGAAGTTCGCAGCAACGTAGAGGCATGGTGGCTGGCATTGTTTCCAGGAGCGGCAATATTCGCGACCGTTACCGCTTTTAATCTATTGGGGGAAGGTTTACGGGATGCGCTAGATCCCCACCTTCGGACCTAGACTATTTCGCACGCAGGGTCGATTCTTTGCGCGCGACTTGCGCGTCGGGTAGCAGAGCACGTTACATCGTACGGTATATTTTCAGTATTACGGTGTCGTCGGCCGGCAATTTCAGCGCCTGCTGCAACATCGACCTGTCGCGCACTGGATCAACTCGCGCCGACAATGTCACTTGTGCTAGCACGAAGAAAGAATGGTTAAGCGAAACATTCGTCAATTGAATTCTGTATTCATAAATAGGGTGATCGCGTGGGCGAGCTGGAGCACGGCGCTAGTAGCGACGAGCACTGTCCTTGCGAAACCGGCAGCTTCGGCTGCAACACCTCCGGCAGCTGCTTCGTCTGCCGCAAATGCCAGTGCCACGAGTAATTCGTCCGCAGCGGGTCAAGCGTCCGTAGAAGCCAGTACGCCGGGTGAGAAGCGAGCAGCCAAGCTTGCCAGCGACGCAACTGGACCAGATTTTCGAGCTGGGCATCATCCAGCAGCCGAAAAGAAGCTGCGCGAGGCGATTCAAATCTGCCTTGTGCAGAGTTGTTCCGATCCATTCAAAGCGCGTCTGCATCGTGACCTCGGATTCGTATACGTCGCCGGAATGAAGCGAGTCGAGGATGGCAAAGACGAATTCACGGCGGCTTTGACGGCGGATTCGACCGTTGTGCTAACGCCCGCTATGGAAGAGAAGCCCGCAGTCAAGCAGGCATTTGGCGAAGTGAAGGGGGCCATGTCCAGCGCACAGACGTCGGCCGCGACTTCCGATGCGGAAACTTCGGCTGCCAAAGAAGAATCGGAACCCGAAGCAAAACCCGATGCCAAGAAGGACTCGAAGCAGGAGGATTCCGAAGCTACACGGGACACCGCAGCGCCACCTGAAGTGAAGGCAGCGCGCGCGTTCCTAAATTGGTTTAGTCTCGCAATCGAGCAAGATATAGTATTTCACTCACAGACGCCCAACGCCTGTTCGACGGGTAGCCACTACACCTGTTTCGATCGCAAGGGTATGCAGGTACCCGTCAATAACTTCGTTCCGGGTGGCAACCAGGTATCCGGCGGTCTCGCCAGCGGAACCTGGCGCATATTGCTCGGTTACGACAGAGTCTTTGCGACCCGATTCAGCGTTGGGCTAAAGCTTGGGTCCGTCATCTCGGGGAAGCCCGAAATTGCCCCGGGCCAGTCTGGATTCAAGTATTTTCACGCCGAAGGGCGCGCAGCGATTTGGCTTTCGCGCGATCCTTTTGCCACGAGTGGTTTGCGCCCATATATCTTCCTCTCGGGGGGGCTAGCGGAGACCGCAAGTAAGATTCTGGTTGAATATTCGGCGGCAGATTGTCCCGGTTGTAAATTGAATGCGTACAAGCGCAGTGGCTACGAATTTGTCGGAGCTGGCGCAGGCATTCAATACGCTATTACACCCAGGAGCGGACCAACCCTCGAGGCGCGCTACATGCAGTTCTTTGGTCCGGCCGTGCCCGCCATTGGAGTGCAATTGGGCTACGCCTTTGGAATCTAGGGCCGCCTGACCTGTCCGATGTCCCGATGTTCGCGAGTCTCACGCTTACTGCTCGCCCTGGCAGGTCTTGTCGTGGCAGTTGAGGTAGGCGGAGCTCCCGCACAGACCCCGGGCGCAGAGAATTCGACCATTGGCTATGTCGACCTGCACGTCGACCTGCCCTATCAGCATAACTACAAGCAGGTGTCGCTGACGCGCGGAACCGGTCAATTTCCCGCCGCATTGGCCAAGAAAGGCGGCCTCAGCGCCGTCGTATTTCCCCTATTTGTCCCGTTCAAAGTCTCCAGTCAGGGTCCGCGTTTGAGTGACTTCGAGCAGAGCTGGCAAAACATGGAACGGTCGCTGAACGCGCAAAGCACGTACGCGCATCCCGGCACCGAACCCGCTGCGGGGCAAATTCGGACGTTCTATTCATTCGAAGGCATGGGCCCATTGGGCAATGATTTGCCGGGCCTCGCACTCTGGGTACGTCGAGGTGTGCGACTATTTGGATTGGTTCACAATCAGCATAATGCCTTGGCTGCATCGTCGATGGATCCCAAGCGAGAGGATTTTGGATTGACGGCACTGGGACGCCAAGTCGTGGCTCGCGTCTACGAACTCGGTGCAATTGTCGATATCTCCCACGCATCGGATCGCAGCGCGGCCGACATATTGAAAATAGCCAAGAGCCTGGGTCGTCCAGTAGTAGCTTCCCACTCCAACGCCCGACATTTGATGGAGCACCAACGCAATTTGTCGGACGAGCTACTGGATTCTGTTGCGGGCACCGGAGGGGTCATAGGAGTGAACTTTCACTCCGCATTTTTGGTATCCGGGCGCAGGGCAACAATCGACGACGTCGTCGCACAGGTGCTTTACATCGCCAGACGAGTCGGTTTCGAGCACGTCGCAATTGGTTCTGATTTCGAAGGCGGGATTCGGCCGCCGCGGGCCTTACAGACATTGGGAGAGGTGCAACACCTGGTGCCCGCGTTGCGGGCCGCTGGCGTCACAGACACACAAGTGCGCGGAATTCTCGGCGGCAACGCGCTCCGGATATTGATGCCATCGGACCAAAGTCCAGAGTCACCGGGACGCTAGAGCGGCTTGCGAAATGATAGAACGGAAAAAGAGGCCGCTCTAGCCGCGCGCGAAGCGCGCGAGGGGGGAGGCTCAGCAAAGCTGAGGGGGGCACAGGGGTGCCCCCACGATGATAAGATAGAGCGACGGGCGCGCCAGGGGCGCGGGCGCAGCCCCGAATCGTTCCATGGTCCTTCGACCATTCCTAGGCGTCCCGATTCGGCACGTTGCTCTTGGCTAATGCTGTGCGAAGAATGCGTTTCTGCCGGAATTTGGGGGTGGCCTATTAGCCCAGCGTCCCATTTTTTAGGGACACTAGAGCCAGTCGCCCCAATTTCATTGTAGCCATCGGCCGCTCCTGTTATTACGGCTGGCACTATGGACGACACTTCCCGCGAAGCGCTAAACGCATTACCTGATTGGCTGCGATCGCTGGCGGACGATCTAACGGCAGTTGCCGGGCTGATGAAAGACTCTCAGCTCCCCGAAGAGGTACGCTTGTGGGCGGCAGGTGCTGTCGGCTACGTCTTTAAGTCGGTAGATCTCATACCAGACGGTATCGACGATTTGGGTTACCTCGACGATGCATTCGTGCTTCGGGTCGCTGCGGCTCGGGCGCTCGAGGATTTGCCGGCGGATGAGGCCGCTGCTCTCACCCCGCTTGCGCAATTGGCAGAGGGCGCATCCTTGGTCAAGCGCTTGCTCGGGTCTGACTATGCACGGCTCGAAGACTTCGTCTCGGGGCTTCGCATTGCCGTAGTGCGAGGCAAGAGTCCTTCGGACATCGTCGAGGATAGCGCACTTGCCGCGCAGGTCTGCGACGAAGTGGCCAGTTTCGCCCGCAGCTATTTGGCGCCGCCCTTCGCGCAAGACGAGCGTACGCTCATCAAACTAAAGTCATTTCTATCGGCAAAACTACCGTAGAGAAGAGGGCGGCCACGGAGAATCTAAGGTAGTGCTCGCGACTGCGGCGTGGGCTGCTGCGCTACGCCGGAACTCACCATTGAGCTATTGTTCTGTGGGGCGTTGTTGCTTGCGTTGAGTTCCGACATAAGCTCGCGGCATTCCGGCTTGCCCTTCAAATGTCCTACCAGGACATTGGAGGAATCTTGAAAAGCCTTCTCCAATCGAATACCTTCACGCGAGCGATTGGCCACTTTTTCACGTCCCGCCTGAAGATCATCTTCGAGCGCTTCCGCATAGCGGGCCAATTGCGAGCGGAGCTCTTCGATTTGTCGGCGTAATTCCCGAGCAACCGCTTCTTTGGCGGCGCGACGTTCTTCGCGAGTTCGCAACCAATCGCGTTTGGCGTCAATAAGAGCTTTGGCCGCTCCCGCCGCTTCGTAGACCGCTCTCGTTCCTGCCCCAGCGCGTTCGGCCTGATCCGCTACCGCCTGGCGGTCGCGCGACACTTGCTGGGCGCGCGACAGGTCGAGGCGCGCCGTCTCTTCTTCCTCGGCATAGGCACCCGCCTCGCGCAAACACCGGGACTCCTCTTGGGCGAGCTCTTCGACCTTACGCCCAATTTCGGCGCGCAGTGCGCGACCGCGGCGCTCGAGCGCCTCTAGCTTTCGCGTGTGACTCGCGATTTCACCCTCGAGTAAGTTCGCCTTGGAGGCCACTTCCCAGAGCGAAGTCAGCGCTTGTTGAACGTCCTGAGGGCTATTGTTCGAGGGATACGCTCGCGCCGTCATTCTCGAGAAAAGGCCCGCTCGGCTTGCCCATTCGATAACACTGGGCGATTTCGCTGGGGGCGGAAGCGGCGGAGCCGCCGCAGCTTCGGTACCTTCTTTTTCCCACGACGTGCTCGGCAACGATCGCTGCAATGCCTTGAGTTCTTCGAGCAGGTGATGACCATCGCGGTAGCGCTTGCGTGGATCCTTCTCCAAGAGCTTGAGCACGGTTTTCTCCGCCACCGGATGGCAATCTTTGCGAATCGAGCTCGGGCGCGGGGAGTTGGCCGTTCGCTGCATTTCGAGCAGCGTTTCGCGATCGTTCGAGCGGAACGGTAGCTGGCCCGTCAACATTTCGAAGAACAGAATTCCGAGCGCATAAAGGTCGGATTGCGGCCCTGCCTGTTCGCCGCGCGCCTGTTCGGGCGACATGTATTCCGGAGTTCCAAATACAGCACCCTTGGGTGCAAGACGAGGATCGTGTGCCAGTGCCGCCAAGCCAAAATCAAGAATCTTTACGAAGTCTTTGCGCCCGCCGCGGGTAGTAAGCAGAATGTTGTCGCTCTTGAGATCGCGGTGCACGACGCCCAAGTCGTGCGCGCGAGCGAGAGCGGCGCACATCTGTTCGAGAATA
>PMCK01000126.1:0-10982 GCA_003154095.1 Myxococcales bacterium
AGGTGGGACCTTTCGGCAACGTAGGGATTGATCCAAACGCAAACGTGAAGGCCCTTGTTCTTGAGGCGTTTGAGCATGCCTTGTGGATCGGGAAACACCTCTTCGTCCCATTTGAAATCGACCCAGTGGTGCCCTTTCATCCAAAAGCAATCGAAATGAAACACGTGCAATGGCAGGCTCCGTTGCCGCATACCATCCACGAATTCCATCACCGTCTTTTCGTCGTAATTGGTTACGAACGACGTGGTTAGCCACAAACCAAACGACCAAGCGGGTGGCAGCGCGGGACGCCCCGTGAGCGCGCCGTAGCGAGTTAGAACGTCTTTGGGCGAAGGTCCATAAATCAGAAAATAGTCGAGCTCCTCTCCCGGAACGGAGAACTGCGCGCGCATGACTTGTTCAGTTCCGATTTCGAATGAAACTCGCGCCGAAGAATTTACGAATACACCGTAACCCTTGCTAGTAAGAAAGAATGGGACATCTTTGTAACCCTTGTCAGAGCAAGTCCCGCAATCGTCGTTCCACATATCGACGCATTGACCATTACGCGTGAGCGCCTGAAAGCGCTCGCCGAGACCGTACACGAGTTCACCGGGGCACAGCGTCAGTTGCTCGCGCATGTGCAGACCCGCACCCTCCTTTTGCATGAGGCCCGAGGCCTTGAATGGACTCGACGTCACCGGGGCGCCGCTCACGGCGTCTTCGAATTTCAAACCAAAGGGCTCTTTGGAAACGATTACCTTCAACTGCCCGACAACGAAATCGAGCTTATCTCCCAGGTCATTCGCATTGAGCGCTTGGGGATCGTCATTTTGCAGGACGAAGTCGGGGCCGAGCTTTTTTCGACCTTTGTGGTGAGTGATCTGCACGCGTACGACGTTTTCGGATGGCGACGTCAACGTCACCGTGAACATGTGCCCAAACAGGGTGGCCCAGCGTTCCTTCTCGGGTCTGCTGAAAACGTTGAGCGTGACCGCGCTTTTCGACAGCGTGACAGCTTCAACGCGAGTCAGGTAAGACGGATTGACTCCGGGAAGCATTCTCCAAGCGCCATCACCAAATCTCATGATTCCTCCGGCCTGCTAACCTCGAAAAAGAAGCCGTAGCCTAATCGAATTCGCGGTGAATATTGGGTCTTTGTCTAAGGGCTTGTTCTTTTCGTTCGCCACTCCGGCATTTCGCATCGTCGCGCCGGACAGCGATCTGGCGCGCTGGATGCGCCAAATTCTCGCGATACTGGAAACGATTCCTGGTCGTTGAAGATACGTATTAAGGCTACCCGACTGTTCGACCCGGTGCGCTAGCACGTGTCGATCCATTTGCGCAAAGCTTGGGCAATGGCAATCGAACATTTTGCGGGGGCGATTGTAGCTGCCGTGGATCTTGATGGGCCGATCGATAGTGTTTGATTCAAATTCGGTAATTGTTTCAAACGAACGTCGAGTCTTTCACTTTTCTGTTCGTCTGAATTGGGCTCCAATATCCCAGGCTCTGCCGCGTGCCCAGCGGAGTGCGTTTGGTACTTGAACTCCGCACAATAATACTTCTTTGTAGAGCCGGCCGCGCACGTATCGATTAGAGTATTTTTCGAAAGGGATGTGGTATTGCCTGCTCAGGCATAGTCCCCCACCCAATTCGTATGAACGCCGATTCGAATTCGCCCAGCACGTCCAAGCTAAAGATACTCGTCACTGGCGCCACCGGAAACCTTGGCACCGCCGTCTGTACGGCGTTGCTCGAACACGGCCACGAAATTCGCGCGACGGATCTTCGATATAGGCCAAACTTCCCGGTTCGAGTCGAACTCGGTGATCTAAGAGACGAACTCTTCGCTTATCGAGTCGTTGACGGTTGTGACACCGTCGTGCACCTCGGCAACCATCCGAACGCCTTCGTAGGCCTGTCTCCGCAGCGCATTTTTGCCGAAAATACTGCGATGAACGCCCATATTTTTTGGGCGGGCTACCACTTGGGCGCAACTTGCCTCGTTTTCGCGAGCTCGATTCAGGTGATGTTGCGCAGTCCCGGGGGTCATCGCGTAGCGCCCTATGAGTTCCCGTACTTCCCATTGGACGGCGAAGCCCCGGCGGATCCCGGCCTCAATTCTTATGCTGCTAGTAAGGACGTTGCCGAGCGGCTGTTGCGTTTGCTCGCCCAAGACAAGCCTTCACTATCGGCGACATCCTTGCGCTTTCCGATGTTGCCTCGCCCATTTTGGATCAACAATCTCGAATCGGCTCCAGCGCTCGTGCCCGGAATGATAAATATCGGAGATGCCTTGATTCACTTACAATTGCCCGACGCGGGTGAACTCGTGGCTCGCGTCGTCGAACAGCGGCGCCCCGGTTACCATCAATATTTACCGGGCTCGAGCATCCAGGTTCGCAACTGGACGATGCCCGAATTCATCGGGCACTTTTACTCCCACGTTCCGTTGCGACAGCCACTGGAAGAAATCACGGACTTCGCAGACGGCTCGGCGTTGCTACGCGACTTCAATTACGTCCCGAAGCTGCGCGCCAGCGTTAATGTGGCGAGGGATTTTCATTAGTAGCGGGTGTCCCGGGTTTCGCTTGCAGTGAGAGGGTCACGATCATGGGCGGTGCCCCTTGGGATTGCCTGGCCTCTCGCGGACAAACTAGCAATTCCTTGGCCCATGAGCCCAAATGAGCCGTTGACAAACTTGCTGCCTCTGTAATATCGTTTCCGCCTCATGGGGAGGCCGCGTCGGCTCGCGATCTCCATGACAAGGCGGGTGGCTGCGGTACCATTGACTGCAACCGATTTCCCAGCGACGCAATCATCAATTCGGAGAACACGCATGCCTAGCGCGAATCAGAACAATAGTTTCTTACGTACAGTCAACAGCCTTACCCTCTTGGGTGGCATTGCAGCAAGTTTCGCCTGGGCCTGTGTAAGCTCAAGTAGCGACAACAAAGGTACTGGAGGTGCCGCGGGTGAAACGGGCGGCGCCGGTAACAGTGTTGGCGGTAACGGTGGCGCTGCAAACACTAGCCTAGGTGGGAGTAGCGTGGGCGGAGCCAACGGCACGGGCGGGGCTCCCGTCGCAGGCTGTCCCACGCCCGACGCCGGCGTGGTGACAGGCCATTCCTGCACGTTCAATCCCGCAACGCCCACTTGGATACCGGACAGCTCAGGTACTCAGTGCTCGTTCGGCACGTGGGGCAATGACGGGACGATGTCTGGCCTTGCCTTGGTTACTTATCCAACAACCCTTGTCGGAAGCTGCACCGACGGAACGCTGCACATTACGGGGACGTACATTGGTTCGGAAACCGGTGGCGGTGCAGTAATATTCACACCTCCGGCAAGCGACGCTGGCCCGGGCTGCCAGCTCCTCGATGCATCGGCTCACACAGGCCTTCAGGTGACGCTCAAGGCCACTTCATTGCCCAACAATCTATTTGGTCTTGGGTTTGACATTCTTGGCAAGACCAATAGTGCCCAAAAAGATCTGACATTCACTCCCGACGGGACGGTACAGACCGTTAAGATTCCCTGGGCCGGATTCAAGAACAACAAGTCGTGTGGTGTCGTAAACAAAGACATCTCAGGCCTCTGGTTCTACTTCTCTTGGTTCAGCGCCAGCACGGCCCAGACAGTGGACGTGAACGTCATCAGTATTGGTGCCTACGACTGAAATCATAACAAACCTGCAATCGAGCGAGCCTGGCAGTCGCCGGGCTCGCTCGAGTAGTTTTGTGCGAGACTGAGGCCCGACTGGACAAGCCGCTTACGGCGCGATCCACTGTGTCGAAATGAGCTTGCCGTAACAACCGTTCAATTTTAAGGTAACCGATACGCGGGTTTCAACCCCGGTATCATCGAAAAGTGCCGCACATTGGTAGTCTTGAGCTCAGCGTTGAGTTGCAGCGCACAAGCCGCAATCAGATAATCGACCGTATCGATGCTTCGATCTCAGTCGTTTGACGAAGGTTGCGCCATCCTCATGCCGGCCATTCCAGGCACCCGCGGTACTTTCCAATACGGCCAAGGCATCGTCGCCGGATTCACCCAAGTACGTCTTATCGATGGCTTCGCGAATCAGTTGAGACCGACTGAGCCCAGTCCGCGCCGCTTGCCGATCTAAGACTGCGGCCTGTACTTCACTCAGGTATATCTGGGTTCTGTGGCACGAAGCGCAGCCGCCTCGGCTTGCGTTCCTGGTTTCAGACGCCGTTTCTGGGCCGCTGCGACCATAAAAGAAAATCCTTTCGAACGAGCCGACCGGTACACGTAGTCGCGCCGCAAACCCGGCGCCGCGGTGCCGTACTGGGTCGAGGCCCGGCACCGAAATGGCTGGTTTTACGGGCAATTGCCGGTGTGCGTGTCGTCCCTCGGTAAAATCGATATAGTAACCTGTCGATATTTCGATGTTGGGCTGTAATCTTACGTAGCTAGGACTCGAGTTTGGACGGCAATCCTCTTCAGTGGCGTTGGGTAAACGAACTAGGTGTGCATAACGCCGTTGATGCTCGTGAGCTCGTCGATGCACTGCTGACGGGGCGCATGACTCCGCATGTTTGGGTCTGGCGCACGGGGTGGACGAGTTGGATTCGCGCCAGCCAGGTTGCCGATCTTGCAACCGCCATTCCCAAAGGTGCGCGCCTTCCGGCGGTCGCGATCGCGATCGACCCTTGTGCCGTCGAACCACCACCGATGCCGCGTTACTCCTATCCGTCCGCGGCCTATGTAAGGCGCATGAGCACGCCCGTTCCCGCGGCCATGCATAAACGCCCACTCGTGCGTCGACCCGCTGCGCCCACTTTGGTAGAATCGCAAACCGAAGAAACGAATATTTCGCATACGCTGCGTCCGCCCGGTGCCGTGCCTCCCCCGCCGCGAACCTTTTCCGGAACTTTCAATTTCGATGTGCAACGCGCGCTCGATTTGGCGAATTTTGCCTCCGATGATGCCACCCCCATATTGCCTTCGGTAAATTCGCCGGACTTGGTGATGCGCTCCGTGCTCGGCGGCGATGAAGCCGAGCGAGCCGAGCCGTCGCCGGTGCAATCCCTTGGCAGCGCGCGCCCCCAGGAACCGCACGCCCCGGCTGAAGTCATCTCTAGACAGCCGCCAGCCAACTTGAACAAGGGGCGAAGGCCGCTGCTCATCGGTAGCTTCTCGATCGTGGCATTGGTGGGCGTCATTGCCGTCGTGATTCGGAATCGAGAGGCTTCGGAGAAAGCTGAAGCTGCACACGTTGCAGCCACACCGAGTTCAACGTCGCGCCCGATCCAGCCCTGTAAGCTGGTCGGCTCTGCCGAACGACTGACGCCTAGCATCGCACTGAATGTGGCTCCCATCGTTGCCACTGCACCGGACGGCAAATGGCTCGCCGTAGGCTTCGCCGACACGACTAACTCAGCCGCGGGGATCTTGGTCAACCCGCTCACTCGCAGCGTAAAATACGCGTTTCGCGAGGCGGGCAATCGTCGCGTTTCTTCGGTCGTCCCACGCGTACAGGGTTCGGAGCTCACGTTTGCCGTTGCTCGCGACACGGACACATTCAAGGAGACCCGCGTTGTCATAGCGGCTCCGGATTTCTCTTTGGGTCAAACCGTCGAAGGCTTTGCGCGGCAGGTCGGCAGTGCAAACCCAGAAACAATCTGGCTGACAGACATTGATCTGCCCTGCACAGGACCGCGATTGATAAGCGTGCCGAACCTCGGTCATGCAGTAACCTTTCGTCAAGGTGGGCAGAGTGGCTCGATTCAGGTGGGCTGGCTCACGGCGGACGGCCACAGTCGAGTCACTCCAGGTGCCGTAAAGACCGCCGCCAAGTCGATTGGGCAACCCAACATCGCCGTCAGCGACTCCAAGGTTTTGGTGACGTTCGCCGGGCGCGCCAGCGATGCCGAGCCTTGGGCTGTGCACGCAGCGCTAGTAGCGAGCGCGGGCTTGGCCAGCCCCGCGCAGCGCTTGACTTTGCCTGCAGGCGGACCCGGTGGGGACGCAATTGCACCAGTCGCGGCCGGCCTCGGGGAAGGACGATTCATCCTGCAATGGTCCGAAGGCGCCACCGGTCATCGTCAGGTTCGCGTGCAAACACTAGATGCGAAGCTTCAGCCCTGGGGCCCGGCACTCAACGTGTCGCCAACCGATACAAACGCGGGCCAGGGAGTATTATGGGTCAACGGCACCAACGCCGTCTCACTATTCGTGGTCAACGTCGGACGAAGTGCAGAACTTTGGGCGGCGTCTCTGCAATGCTCACAATGATGGTTTTTATGTCACGGCGTCGCGGAACCTTCACCTTACTCGCTTCAATCATGCTCGCTGCGGCGGGTTGCAACTATCAGTTGCACGCCTCCGATTCTTCGAACGTTGCCCGAGGGCTGCGCTTCGTTGCGCACAATGCGGCATTCGATACATTTTTCGCGGATTTGCACGAAGAGCAAATCACAATGCTCCAATTGCCGGAGCAAGAGCGCAAGCTGCGAATGGATCTCGCCAGTGATCTCAAGCTATCCGACAGCGCAACTACCACAGTGCTCGCCGAGCGCGCGGCAGCCATCGCCCAAGGTCTTGCGGTTCAAGGCACCACACTGAAACTCGACGTCGAAGGCTATAACGCTGTTGACGAAGCGGATACGGCCGCTCAAATGCGTGTAAACGGAACGCTCGACGGCGAGAACTTCAAATTTGCGGAAAGCATCACGCGCGCGGCCCGTTCCGAGCTCAAATTACTGGCCCGCCTGAACGCCAAGGAGCAGACGCTGCAGCGGCTAGCCGCACGCGCCGCCGTTCTAGAAGCCGAGACTGACCGAACGTTTGCTACGTCGGATCCAAAGGTCTTGGAAGAGGTACACCGCAATCTGAGCGACGCCAAGCTCCTGCTCGTTCTGATGGAGGAACGCCGATTGGACCTAGCCGTGGATGCACACAGGACCGTCGAGCGTCTAGCAACGGCAGTTACGACGAACCCCGCGCTCGGCGCTTCCAATGAAGCTCCGCTTGTTACCTTCGTTAAGCAGGAACCCCCCAGAGAGAAGTCTGCCGTTCGAAAGCCTGGAGGTGGCCCCGCGACTCCCGTCCGCGGCGCCGCCCCTAAAAGTCCGCAGGAGACGAATGCACCAGCGGCTGATTTCGAGCCGTAAGTGAATGTAACTCGCAGCGCTGGTGCCGCGTGCTAGCACCCCGAATTCCTAATCAAACTCTTTCCGGCGCGGCCGAATACTGCAAGAAGCAGCAGTATCCAACTGTAAAACAACGGTAGCCGAATTCTTACCTGACCGCTTTGCGTAGACCACTTGCCGCTGAGAGCGGAGAGTTCGGGCGTGGGATGTAACCGCACCCAGAAGCTGCCGTGCGATTGAAACATCGCGTATTCAGTGATGTACGTGCCAATGGCAACGACAAAGTACAGGACGATGGCAGCGCGAACCGAGCGGGCCGAGGTTGCTGCAAATACGATCGGCAAGAACGCAAGAAACCAATAGATGTATTGGGGACCGTAACCGGGTCCCAGTGCCGGTACCGCCGCCAGCAGGCCCAAAAAATAGAGTGGGAGTTCCTCACCCTTGGGGCGCGAACGCCGAAGCGCAAGAATCGTCCACAAGAGCAGAAATGCCATCAAGCCTTTGGGAAAAAACCGCGTGTAGGCTTCGATGGCGTCGGGCTTGTGCGCATTGCTAAGCAGCCCCGTAATTCCGAACCAGCCGGAGCACGACCGATAGAGAATTACTTTCTCGGAGACTGACTGAGGGCCGAGAACATAGATGATGCTAATTCCGAGCGAAACGGGACCCAGCAGCAGCAGCGCACCAAGAATGCGAGAAGACCAGTTTAGCCTGCGTACTCCAAATGCCATCGCCGGGATGAGCACGAGCGGCACGGTTTTGGTTAGAACTCCAAGCCCCACGCACGCGCAGGCCCACAGCCAGTCAATTTGAGAGCCGCCTTGATTGAATCGAAGCGAGAAGTGCAGCGCCAACAATACGAAAAAACCGACAAAGACGTCGAAGTTGCAATGCTGACACGTGAGCAAAATACTGATTGGATTTAGGGCAATTGCGCCCAAAGTAAGCCAGAAGCTTCGCTTTGGAGAGCAGTAGCGGCAAAGTACCGCATAGGTGAGCAGCAGGATCCCACTTTCAACCGTGACCAAAACGCATCTCAATACGTTGACGAGCTGAACATGAAGCGCGCTAGCGACTCGACCCGCCGCAAATATTATTTGCATCCAAAATGGCGGCCAGTTCAAGTATCCTGTGGCGTTGTACGGATTTCCTCCACTGGCAAACACACTGTTGACACCAATCCAGTTGTCCACATCGGCGGAGTAAGTGCCCTCGGGCAGCCAATATAAGAATAACAGTCGGGCGGCTACAAATATGGCTAACAGTAAGAATATATGCGTCGGCGCAAGCGCCTCGCGGCGGCTAGGTGAATCGTACAAAGAACCAGTTCCCAAGATGAGATCCTCAGTATCATGACCCTCATCGACACACCAGCGTCTCGACCCTTGGTATCGGCGGTAGGCACGAATAATCTAAGGCAAGCGAAGGCTGGGGCTGCCTCAATTCACGGCCCTAAGTGCCGCGAGCATCACGTCCGCCGTTACGAAGTCCGTGAACCGCTTGGCTTCTCTGCCCTGCGAATCGAAGAGAATCACCGTGGGCAGACCGAGAACGTTGAGCTGCTTGATCGCGGCAGCGACCGTTGGCTCTTCGTCGTTGGTGGCATCCACCTTGACGGCCACGAAGCGGGCCACCTCTTCACTGACGCTCGGTTGCGAGAACGTCAGTTTATCGAGCTCTTTGCAGGCGCCGCACCAGGCTGCACCAAAGTCGACAAGCAGCGGCCGCGATTGCTGACGTGCTTGAGCTTGGGCCGCAGAAAACGGCACATGCTGCCAAGCCAAGGACGATTCGGAAGGCCGCGTTACTAGTGCCGCGCAGGCGAAGCCGCCGAACGTGACGAGCAGTACTCCCAGCGCCTTCGAGAGCTTGCCGCTACCCCCGTCAGACGCGAAATCCCGGTGCACAGCCCCGAGCAGCACGCCGACGACGATGGCTGAAACTGCAAGACTTACTCCCATACGCCCTCCTGGGACAAGCTTGGGCAACGCCGAGAATGCATTGCCGAGGAAATAAATGGCGACCACGAGCAGCACGATTCCGAATAGCGACTTGACGTGCACCATCCAGCGTCCGCTCTTAGGCAACTGCACTGCAAACGCGCCGACCAAAAAGAAAGGCAGACCCAAGCCAACGGCAAATGCCGCCATTGAACCCGCGCCAAAAGCGACGCTGCGGGTTTTGGCGATGAACGCTAAGATGCCGGTCAATACAGGGCCCGTACAGGGAGCCGCCACAAGGCCGCTAACCAGCCCGAGCACGAAGGCACCCTTTGGACCAATACCTCCCATCGTCGCCAAGCGGTTTGTCACCGACGACGGCAGAGCAAACTCGAAAGCGCCAAACATCGAGGCGGCCATCGTGATGAAAAGCAGGCTAATTGCGGTAGTTACCCAGCGATTCTGCAGCGCTGAGCCAAATAGACTTCCCGTTAGTCCCGCAACCACACCGAGAGGTACGAACATCGCTACGATGCCCGCCATGAAAGCCAGCGAAAGCATGACACCTTCGAGGCGACTCTTCGCCTGACGAGCCCCGAATACACTGACCGTGACCGCTATCATCGGGTAAACGCAGGGCGTCAGACTGACAAGAACCCCACCGAGCCAAGCCGCGCCGACAGCTGCCAGCGGCCCCTGCTCCAGTGCTTGCGAAAACGCATCCGAACTCGCTGGAGCCGCAAAGGCCACGGTGCTCAAGAGCACCATTGCCAATGTTATTGAGGCCAGCCAAAAGCTACGCATGTGACCAATTTAGTCCGAAACCTACGAGTAGCCAGTGCTTATGGATAAACTCGATTTGCCAGGTTGCACGAGGCATCAGGTTTTTCTCAACTTACGACGAATCATCGTCAGCAACCGGCGCGCTTGCGCTAGCTCACCCTTGAGTGCAACCGCCAGGGCCATTCGGCCTTGTGTTGTGCGCTTGACGAACGAGCGCAAGTGATCGCGAGATCGGGGAAGGTCACCCACGTTGTACGCTAGTTCACCGAGCACGAATTGCCCGTAGCCATTGCCGCAGGGAACATCGAGCAATTGCTCGTAGAGCTCCGCAAGATTTCCGGTCTTCTGTCCCGCGGCTTTGCGCGCCAACTCCAACTGAGCCCGATACAAGGGCTTGTCCGAGGTCCCCCAGCGCACGGCCCGCCCGAGGGCGTGTATCGCCTGGTCGTATTTTTGAGCGAGGTAAAGGACGCTCCCGAGTGTCCAACAGTGAAACGCCCGACGCGAGGCAGGACCGAGGCGGCTTGCCAGGCGCAAATGGCCGGCTGCACGATCCACGTCTCCCATACCAAGACAGGCACGTGCCGCGTCCTGATGCACGACATCTCGCATGACACCCGTCTTCAGACTCTGCTCGGCGACCTGGAGGGCTTCTTCGAATTTCTGCTGTTCCAGCAGGGAAAGATAGAGTTGTCGAAGGAGCATTGCCCGCATCGTCGGGTCCANNCGGGCCAAAGTGGCCTGGCGCAGGAGCAATTCGGGCGCGGCGGGCGCGGCGGCCACCTCTCGGGTTCGAGGCATCGATCGCATGCTACCAGGACCTAAACAAGCGTCCAGATTTCGGCATTCCCGAAGCCGCCTCGAGCCCCCCAACCTTTACTCCGGGACCCGGTCGGTTCATGTTCCCGGGACTTCGATGCCCCGTTTTGCCCCATTCCTTTCAATTCTACTGTTCCTTTCCGGCTGCGGACGCCCAGCGACCTTGCAGGAATGCGAAGAGATCGCCAATCGGGTTGCCACGCTCGAGTACGAGGCTGCCAGCAAGACCAAAACTCCTCCGGCGCCTGACCAAATTCAGACAATTCGTGCCCGCGTGCATGACGCCATGATCAAAGGCTGCGTCGGTAAGCGAATCACGAAGCGCGCGCTGCAGTGC
>PMCK01000126.1:11048-15034 GCA_003154095.1 Myxococcales bacterium
GTCTTGCTCGCCGTCTCCGATCGCCCTGACGCCACCGCCGAGCAGCGCAATCACATGCGTCAACGCGCCAAGGAACTTTCCCTGCGCGACCCCCAATTTGGCAAATGCAGCAGGCAAATCTCTCGAAGAAAATTCGANNTTTTTTTCGCACCCTAATCCCTCCAGGGATTTTAATTTTCTCCCACCCTAAATCCCGCCCGCGCCACCAATTCATCGGGTAGCCGCTTCGTCTTCGAAAAATGCCGCATTGCCAAGATCGGTGCCGTCCCTAGGTTCACCCGAGAATTACCCTGAAGCGAATCTTCGTAGCGCTTGGGTGCGTACCCGGCGAGATGGCGCTGGCCACTCTTGGTAAAGGTTGAGAGCACGGCGAGCAGCGCGTCCAGGTGGTTCATCTTCATGTACGGACATGTCGCGCAGCCGCCTTCGAGCGAGCAGCCTTCACCGCTTGAGACACCGGGCAGTACGGGTAACTCCTCGGTGCCAGTTAGCGCGATGGCCTCGGAGGCTACGGGGAACACGATTTCGACCGACAAATCGAGTAGCGGGCTACTCCTCAGGCGAGCGCGAATCTGATGCACGAGCGACGTCACCAAGCCTACCTCGGTGCCGAGAATGACCTTCAGCCGCCGCGGAGCCTTGGAGCGAATGGCACCCATCACACAAGTGTCGACGAACTTTAGAATGTCCGATGTCGAGCCCACGACGCCTCGGCCTTGGCGTTGCGCCTCGAGACCGAGCTTGAACATGGCACCGGGAACCTCGAGATGTGCGGTGATCAGAGCATCGCCGTAGTCCTGATTGACGTGACTGACGACATCATCCCCAAATAGGTGGTGGACGATGCAGTTACCTGCTTCAAAATAGTGAAATCTCTCGAGGGCCGAACGAACCGCGGCGGCATCGAATTCTGGGTGAACGGCACGAACCGCTGAATCGCCGAGATCCGCCAGCGACACGAGGAGGTGCGCAAGGTTTTGACCCATATACGTATCGGGGCCAAACCAAACGTGGCCTTCGGGCAATTGCGCGAAACATTGAAGAACCATCGAAACAACATTGGAAGAGGTACAAGTCAATGTCGCAAGGCGGGCCTGAGCCTCGGCCTTGGTCGAGAGACTCGTGTTAATGTAAACCACATGTACAGACCGCGGAGTGCGAGCAGCTTGATCGAGATATGAAAGGTATGCGGGAGTTTCAGCAGCTTCTGCGAGCGAACACCCAATTGAAGACTCTGCGGCACGCAGCACGGGAACATCGGCAAAGCCGGCCGCGTCGAGCAAGGCCCGTACATTCTCGCTCATGAAATCGACTCCCAAGACTACGAGGGCCTTGGCCCCATTACGTGCCATTTCGACGGCCTTGTCGGCCATGAGCAACGAGTCGGAAATGTGCACGTGCGGCCAATCACTGCCGAGCAGTACGCCCTGGAGCTCGGGCGCCATGTAGTAATGCGCCACGATGCCCGCCCCGGACTGCTCCAAAAGTTGGTGCAATTGTCGAACAGACTCGGGGTCCGGATCGAGCACGGCAGCCTGGCTTTCCGCGAATGCGCCCTGCGCAACAAGGTTATCCGCGGTCACAAGTAAGGAGGGAAATGCAGACTTACGCGACATGGCCCGAAAAGCCTAGTGCTCTTCGGGTCTGGGAGCTAGCGCTTCCCTCAGCTTACACCTCGACCGTCATTGCATTTCGTTGCAGAGTCGCGGGGGCACTTAGCACGCGAAAGATTTTAGACCTTGATCCGAATCCGCTTCTCCAAAATCGAGCCCTGGGCTTTTTTGGTTTTCGCGGCCGCCTGCACCCTACTTTCCGCCCGCTCCTTCTTCGACGCTCGGCAATCTGCACTAACCTTGGCGGAAGCTGCCCGACAGGCATTGCCGCCGGATGATCCCGCTCATCTAATTCCACCGGTGCGCTGGTCCGCCCCGCTTGACGATGTATTCATTCATTTCGACTTCGCGCGTTCATTCGCGCGCGGCCGGTTCTTCGAATGGGCTCCGGGCGGGGGCTATTCAAGTGGTGCCACGAGTTGGCTGTACCCTGCTATTTTGGCCTTGCCCTACGCAATGGGCCTCAAGGGATTTGCGCTGGGGCACTTTTCCGATTGGTTCTCATGCGTTTGCGTCTTTGCGGGTCTCTGGGCTCTTCGGGTCGCCTACCAAGGCCTGTCGCGCTGGGCACCGTACCTAATTACGGCCGCATTGATGTCACTCGGGGTGTTTGACTGGTCCCTGTGGAGTGGCATGGAATTGCCTTTGTTTTTCGCCCTTTGGTGCTCGGGGCAGGCCGTATTTAGAAATCTTGTAAAGCCTGAGCCACGTGCCCGGCTTCGGTCCACGTGGCTCTTGGGATTCATCGGGCTTCTGCTTACCGCAACGCGACCCGAGAGTTTGATCTGCATTGGAATTTGGTTTGCTTTCGCGTGGCGCGAAGATCCGCCCGCCTATAACGGCAAAGCTATTCGTTCGTTACTAACGCCGCTGTTCGCCCCGTCGATACTCCTCTTGGGCGTGCGAGCTCTATTGAACCTCGTCTATACGGGCGAACTCGCCGATGCCGGATCAATCGTGAAGCTCGAACCGCTGGCCCCATTTTACAACCTGGGTGAGGTCTTGAAATTGTGGGCTCTTAACATGGGTTTTCAGCTCGGCCGCATCACGGCGTACCACGCCGGCGACAATACAAATTGGGGATCATTATTGTGGGTGCTCGTAATCGGCGCACTTTGGCAGAAAAGTACCCGGAGAGACGCCCGGGTGTTGTGCTCGATGGCGCTCGTATGGATCACCGTAGTGGCGAATAATGAATATGTTCGCTACCAGAACGATCGGTACACAATGCCAGCACTGGCGTGGCTGGTAATCGCGGCTGCGCTCTTCGTTGTGAAACTGGGTCAGCGGTCCTTCGACAAGCAGCGCCTGCCTTGGCAAGGCATTGGGCGGCTAGTTCCTGCTGCATTGGCGCTCGGGGCGGTTCTGACCTGGAGCATGCATCAACTGCCCCGATTGCATCAGCAAAATTGGCTCTTCGGACGCGCGTGCAAAAACATCGCCGAACAGCAAGTGCGACTGGGCTTATTGCTGGGATCAACGTCGGAGGCCGCTAAACACCAAATACTGGTGGGAGATGCTGGCGCCATTCAATATTTTTCCGATCTCCCCGGAGTGGACGCCATTGGCCTGGGCGGAACGCGCGGCCTTCCATTTGCCCGCGCGGTGCGCCTGGGTATTGGCGCGACAGTTGAACTCATCGAGCGCATGGCGCCTCAAGAACGACCTGACTTGATGGCTCTCTATCCCTCTTGGTGGAAGGACCTCCCTCTGTGGTTTGGGCGTCCAATCTTCGAGCTGGATATCTCCGGTAATGTTATCTGCGGTGCCCCAAACAAGGTCGTTTACTCCGCGGAATGGCGCGGTCTCGATGCGGATTCGCCGCCCTTCGTCCTGGACCGGGGCTGGCACGTCGTCGACGAACTCGACGTCGCCGATTTGGTGAGTGAGGCCTCCCACTCTTACAGACTCTTCGATCGTCATTCAGGGTACGTGCTGATGAAGATCTTGCCACACCTTCGCGAACCCTCACGTGACGTATTCGATGCCGGTCGCATCTTGTTCCGGGGCAATCGCTCTCGGTTCCGCCTTTCCAATCTTACCGCGGGTCAAAGTGTTCGCTTAGTCATCCGGGCTGCCCCCTCCGAGCCCATGTACTGTCGAGTTCGCCTCGACCGTAAGGAATTGGGAGAATTCACACTCCTCCCACAAGACGCCTGGCAGGAGTCGAGCCTGGAAATCGATGGCGGTCTGGTCAAACGCACAGGCGAATTCGAGATAATTTCTGACCGGGGCGAGTGCAATTTATTCCACATTTGGGCCCTCCAGTCCGATTATTGAGCATTTCGCTGCCCTGCCCGCGCCAGAATGCGTATGATGCCCACCAATGCTGCAAGGCTTCACACAAGCACTGCTGGACGCCGTGCCGGATGC
>PMCK01000312.1 GCA_003154095.1 Myxococcales bacterium
TGCTTCGAGCTATCGAATCCCATAAGTGTTGCTCCACCTCCAGAGCGCCAAAGGCCTGTGTCACCTGTTCATAGAGCGAAGGGTCAGCCTCAAGCTGTGAAACGAATCGCTTGGCCCCTTTGCGTTCTGCATCACCAACTGACCTAAAGAAGTCGGGGCCTTCACGTAGGAGCCGCGCACAATGGCCAATGACCGCTGCCAGGCGCTCGGGCGTGTCCAAGGCCGATCTCCATTTGAACTCAGGGCGCAACATGGACAAGTGCCGCGCGCCCAAAAATGCGAGCTGCGCCAGGCTCAGACCCGAACCCAACTGCTTGGATATCAGCAGGCGGTTTGCACCGTTAACCGTCAGTTCCATGTGCGTCGGCAGATCGGAAAGCACGACGAGCTCGGGCGTAGATACTCCGACGAATTTGGCCGCCCAAGCAAGACTGCGACCAAGAGTGACCGTGCTCGATTCAGGGTCCAGCACCGTTGCGTCTTTGGGGAGCTCTTCATATCTCGAATTAGTAGCCAACCCAGCCGCGACGGCCACTTTGGTGAGTCGCCCCAAGGTTCTAAAGAGGAACACATTATCTGGGTTTGCAATCAACGTTGCTTCAAAATCAAGGTCGCTAAGCGTGCGCCGGGCCAGAGGCAAACCGTCCGTTACTAACTTTGCCAGGCGCACTTCGTCTTCCGGTCGACCCGATTTTAGGCAAATGAGAACCGCCGATGCTAGGGCTGCCGTATCCAGATCGCGCTGGGTTTGCGCTGCATCCGAAAGCGCCCTCAGCGACGGCAGATGACGCGGATCGTTCGCCAACGTGCTTTCGATCGAAACCACCACGTCTTCGTAAACCGTAGGGCCTTTCGTAACGGCAGGAAGATCAGCAATCGGCTTGGGCGCTGGCTCACTCGCGGGGGGCCGAATGCCAACTGCAATGGGCGGAGGAACACTCAGTTCGCGATTTGACGTTGCCGGGTCCGGTGGATTGTTCGTCTGTACGAGTGGAGGGGGAGCGCTCGGGAAATAAGCGGCTTGCGAGGCCCAAGCCGCACCAACAGTTGGCCCCGGAGACGGCACCGGTAACGGATGATCCAGCAGCGAAGGTCGATTACCGAAGTTCGGGGGGATTGTCGGCATTTCCTCGTCATCGCCTGCCACTGCCCCATCCGACCCGGGTATCACGGCGAAATCATGTTCGCCCGACTTGAAATCGAACGAAGCAAGGCTCGAATAAGCAAGCCTTTCGCTTTGCATCGCTTGAACGACCGCACCGGCAAGGACCGAGGATTGGTTCGAGTACGCTGCATGATACTCCACAGATAGCAACCACAAATCCGTGAGTCGTCTGCACCCGCGCCTATAGGCTATTGAATTATCCGAATGCGCAACTGACGAGAGTACGGAGATGTGAGGGCTCACTTCATTGAGGGCTATTCCGAGGCCTTGTGCGATCTGATCGAGCTTTACGTCACCGTCTGCGACTGCGTCCACGTCCATGATTACCAGTGCCGGCGCCGATACTTGACTCAAGGACGCGCGCAGTCTCGAGATGGGGAACGCGCGGAGGCGTGAACCATCGAGAAGCAAAGCGAGCCCGCGATCGGGCTTTACGGCAAGGTAGCCCGAGAAGTGAACTAGAAGACCCTCGAGATCATCCCGATGTTCATCTAACAATTCATCGAGCTGTTCGGGAAGATCGCGGTTGGCCTTCAATGTAAAGACGGTAAATTCGGTGTCAGCGACTGAAAGCCGAGCCTCAACGAGCTTTGCGGTGTCCTCGAAGGATTCGCACATCGAGACAACGTTGCTTTCCGAGTAATTTGAACTGATGACTAGAGCAAGGCGCATGGGCATCGGGAATGGGATTCGACGTAGCCAGGAATATCCCTGGTGTTAGCCGGTCCAAGCAACTCAGGCCAGTCGCCTATTGCGCGACCGAGGCACCTATCGCCCTGGGAAAAAATTACAACACAGTCGTAATATGGGCAGCAACCACCAATGCAATCGAAGCGGTCGGATTATGCCGTCTTGCCGTGCATCGTTCCTGATTTGACGAATTGCTCGTGCATCACGAACGCATCCGAGAGCCCGTGCGGTGTATGTGTGTAACGCGACCGCATCAGGTAGTCGCGAAGCATGTCGCGGAACTCAGGGTGTGCACACCGATCGATGATGAGCTCTGCGCGTTCAATGGGCGATTTGCAACGCAAATCAGCGACGCCCCATTCCGTGACAACGACCTGTACCGAATGCTCGTTGTGATCCACGTGGGTCACGAGTGGTACAATCGTCGATATCTTATCGCTCTTTTGCGTGGATGCGCAGATGAACATAGAGATAAACGCGTTACGAGTGAAGTCCCCGGAACCACCGATCCCGTTCATCATCTTCTGACCCAATAGATGCGTCGAATTGACGTTGCCGAAAATGTCGACTTCGAGCGCGGTATTGCAGGAAATGATCCCGAGACGGCGAACAATTTCCGGATGATTGCTAATCTCCTGGGGTCGGAGCACAATCTTGCTTCTGAAGTACTCCATGTCGTCGTAAAAGGCCACGCGCATCTCAGGACTGAGGGTCAGCGATGAGCCGCTAGCGAATCGAATTCGACCCTCCCGCATCAAGTCGATTACCGCGTCCTGTATGACCTCTGTGTACATCTCGAAGCTCGGAATGTCCGGGTTGTCGCCCAGAGCCTTCAGAACTGCGTTGGCCGTCTCTCCAACACCGGACTGAATCGGTAAGAATGCAGAGGGAATTCGCCCTGACTTGATTTCGCCCGCAAGAAATGCCGCGACGTTGGCGCCAATGTGCAAAGTAGTCTCATCGCAAGCGCGAAACTTTCCGGTTTCATCGTCGACATTGGTTTCAACGATGCCAACAATCTTTTTGGGGTCAATTTTCAATACGGTGGTCCCGATGCGATCGGAAGCCGCGTAAACCGGGATCTCTCGACGGAATGGCGGATCTGCCGGCTCATACAGATCGTGAAAACCACGGAGTGCCTTCGGATGACGAGCATTGAGCTCGATGAACACCTTGTCCGCCAGCCGCGCAAAGGTTGGCGTGCAGCCGACACCGGTCGTCAATACGGCATTACCCTCGTCGTCAATGTCGCAGGCCTCGATAACTGCGTGATTTACCGGCCCGAGCGTTCGGTAACGCAAGGCCTGTGCGACCATCGACAAATGCATGTCGAAAAACCTTGCCCGTCCGCTATTGATCGCAGTGCGCAGCTCTTTGTCGGATTGGTACGGGGTCCGCCAGGCTATCGCGTTGGCTCTGGCAAGAGCACCGTCGAGCGAGGGTCCCGTCGATGCACCGGTTATAACACCGATCTTGAAATCGCGACCAGCGCGATGCTCGCCTTCGGCGTGCGCAGCAATCGCCAACGAGATGACCTTGGGTGCGCCCGCCGGAGTGAATCCGGAAAACGCTACGTTTTCGCCATGCTTGATATAGCTGGCGGCTTCTTCGGGAGAAATTCGGGGCAGGGCCATGATAGTTCCTCACTAAATCTTATGAATGCTTCGAATCCGAACAGAATTCCGTCAAAACACCGCGCAAGCTTTTGGGGTGCATAAATGCCACTAGCTTGCCGCCAGCTCCGGCCACGGGTGTTTCATTGATGAGCCTGGCACCCGCTGATTTTGCTTGATTCAATTGCTCGGCAACGTCGTCAGTTGCAAAGGCCAGGTGATGCACACCTTCCCCGCGCGCTGCGATCGATTTGGCAATTGGACTATCTTCGGACGTTGGTTCCAGCAACTCGATGTGAACACCTCCCACATCGAAAAAGGCTGTGCGGACCTTTTGACTGGGGACTTCCTCGATGCGCTCGCACTTGAGGCCGAGGAGGTTCTCCCAAACTGGAACTGCTTCATCGAGTGATGCTACGGCAATTCCCAAGTGGTCAATTTTTGTAATCATCTCAAGTTTCTCATACGGTTCTGGATTTGGCCCCTATAGAGGCCGCAAGCACTAACCGTATCGGCTGAGGCGCGACTGCGCCATATCGTATGTCGCGCAGAGTTTGCGCGCGCTTCATGACGTAGCGCAATCAACGCAGGTGTACCGGCCAAGCGGATTTGCTCGAAATCGATGCTCGACTATTGGACGATTGGACTCTGATTGGGTAGACCGGTGTCATCAGCTTACCCTGCGATTTTGCGTACGTTCTCCTGTAGTAACGGACAAGACCACTATGACTGAGACAATCACGCTTGGAGAGGATTTTCCGAAGCAAAGTCGCGAGACTTGGCGAAACTTGGCTGAGCAGGATTTGAAGGGAGCCCCCTTCGATAAGCGCCTGCTGACCAAATTAATAGAGGGCATCACTGTACAACCTCTTTATTTTGCCGACGGCGACACTCAAATTCGAGCAGGACTGCCAGGCCAATCGCCATTGATTCGAGGTGGCACGCCCCTAGGCGCCGCTCGCAGCGGGTGGGAAATAATTCAGGAGCACCGACACCCCGACCCAATTGTTTCAAACCGTGCCCTGCTTCAAGATTTGTCCGGCGGTGCCACGTCCGTCGTTGTGCGGCTATCGCCACGGCTGCTCGACGAACCCGACATGAATGGGTGCGGTTGCGGCGGGGGGGCCTACGTCGACTCAATCGAACAGATGGATGCACTGTTTCGCGATGTGGATCTCTCGCGTGTACCCGTATCGATTACGGGTGGTCCCGGGTTCTATTCGGCCGCTGCATTGCTAACCGCACTATTGGAGAAACGTGGCGTCGAGCCAAAGGACAGGAAAGGTTCCTTCAATGCTGATCCCCTGGGATCATTCGCAGCCAAAGGCGTCGGATACCGAAACGCCAATGTGCTACTCGAACAGGCCGCTGAATTGGCAAGTCTAACGGCTAAGGAATATCCCGGAATTACGGCGCTGCAGGTTTCAACCGCGGCTTATGACAACGCGGGTGCAACGGCAGTTCAGGAACTGGCCGCCGCAATTGCTACCGGCGTCGAGTACTTGCGCGCTTGTGACACCTTGGGTCTGCCGCCGGAACAATCCTTGTCGCAAATTGTTTTCTCGCTGGCTGTTGGCTGCGACCAATTCCTGGAGATCTCGAAATTTCGGGCGATTCGCGCCCTGTGGAATCGAGTACAGGAGGTGGTTGGCGTCGCCGGTACCAAGCGGTACATTCGGGTACACGCCCGCACGTCGCGCCGCATTCTCACCAAGCGTGACCCCTGGGTTAATCTATTGCGCACAACGATTGGCTGCTTCGCGGCAGCCGTAGGCGGTGCCGACAAGATCACGGTATTGCCGTTCGACGATGGAGTCGGGCCTTCGGATGACTTCGCGCAGCGGATCGCCCGAAATACTCAGATAGTCATTGCCGACGAAGTCCATCTAGGTCGCGTGATCGACGCGGCTGGCGGCAGCTTCTACGTGGAAACCTTGACCCGCGAGCTCGCGGAAAAGGCCTGGACGGCGTTTCAATCGATTGAAGCCGCGGGGGGAATGCTGGCAGTCTTACGAAGCGGCGCTTTCAAGCGAGAAATTGACACCACCTGGGAGCAGCGTCAAAAGGACTTGTCGCGTCGCAAGACACCGATAACCGGTGTCAGCGAATATCCGAATCTGCGAGAAGCCGCACTGATTCGGGAACCCGCATCGACCGTGGAGCTCGAGCGTGCAATCAACGAGTATCGTGAGCAGCGTGCCGCAGATACAAAAATAGTCGAGGCAACTGCGAAGTTGTCGGATCTCGCGGGAGCCGAACGCTTTAGCGCGGCGAGTACCGCATTGCTCCGCGGTGCAACCCGATTGCAAATTGAGAATGCTTTGGGCCGCAATCCCGAAACTATCGATCGATTTCACCTGAGGCGTTTTTCATCCGGGTATGAAAAACTTCGCGATGCGAGCGATGCAGTACTCAGCCGGAGCGGCAAGCGCCCGCGAATATTTCTCGCCAACATGGGCCCCATCGCCGTTCATACGGCGCGTGCGGCGTACGCGCAGAATTTCTTCGAAGCCGGAGGTTTCGAGGCCATCACCAACGACGGCTTCGAAACGGCGGAGGCTGCGGCCGCTGCCTGCGTCAAGGAGAGCTGCACGCTCGCGATAATTTGCTCGTCGGATGCCTGGTATCAAACGGGCGCCGCCGGCATCGCCGCCGCTTTGAAGAGCGCAGGCGTCAAGACTTTGTTTCTCGCTGGTAATCCTGGCACCGAAGCAGAAACCTATAAAAAGGCTGGAATCGACCAATTCATTTTCGTCGGGTGTGACGTGCTAACCACCTTGACGGAGCTCGCAGAGGCACAAGGGGTGCTGTCATGAGTCGCATCGTAGATTTTTCCAAGGTACCCTTCGAAGCAAACGTCGAGGGCACGTCGGCGGATTGGGAACAAGCCGCAACGCGAGATCTGGGTGCATCGCTAAGCGCGTTGACATTCACGATGCCAGAACAAATTCAGGTAAAGCCCCTGTACGATGCTGCCGATATTTTGGGGTTAACGCACGTGGACACATTTCCAGGGCTTCCCCCATTCGTGCGCGGCCCGTATTCGACAATGTACGTTCAGCGGCCCTGGACGATTCGCCAGTACGCTGGCTTCTCGACTGCTGAAGCGTCCAACGCATTTTACCGGCGCAACCTGGCGGCGGGGCAAAAGGGCCTTTCAATTGCCTTCGATTTGGCCACGCATCGTGGCTACGACAGCGACCACCCGCGAGTTCTCGGAGACGTGGGCATGGCGGGTGTCGCCATCGATTCGATCCTGGACATGCGAATCCTGTTCGACGGCATTCCTCTCGATCAGATGAGCGTATCGATGACGATGAATGGCGCCGTGCTCCCGATCATGGCGCTCTATATCGTTGCCGCGGAAGAGCAGGGCGTTGCGCCGGCAAAGCTAACCGGAACGATTCAGAACGATATTCTGAAGGAGTTCATGGTGCGCAACACCTATATCTATCCACCGCTGCCGTCGATGCGGATCATTGCGGACATATTCGAATACACGTCCCGCAATATGCCCAAATTCAACAGCATCAGTATCTCCGGCTATCACATGCAGGAAGCGGGAGCGACAGCCGATCTCGAACTGGCTTACACGCTAGCGGACGGGGCCGAATATATTCGCGCTGGGATGAAGGCAGGACTAGACGTCGACGTTTTTGCGCCGCGGCTTTCCTTCTTTTGGGCGATTGGCATGAACTTCTTCATGGAGGTCGCCAAGCTCAGGGCTGCGCGCCTGCTATGGGCCAAGATCGTCAGGGGCTTCGGCGCGAAAAATTCCAAGTCAATGGGCCTCAGAACCCACAGTCAGACCTCGGGTTGGAGCCTCACCGCACAGGACGTGTACAATAACGTCACTCGTACGTGCATCGAAGCCATGGCCGCGACCCAGGGTCACACTCAATCTTTGCATACGAATGCACTTGACGAAGCTTTGGCATTGCCCACCGATTTTTCGGCGAGAATTGCCAGAAACACCCAGATATTCCTGCAGCAAGAGTCGGGAACGTGCCGTGTAATCGATCCCTGGGGCGGCAGTTATTACGTCGAAAGGCTGACCCACGAATTAGCGGAGCGCGCCTGGATGCACATCTCGGAAGTGGAGACTTTGGGTGGCATGGCGAAGGCAATTGAAGCTGGTATCCCGAAACTTCGCATCGAAGAAGCTGCTGCGCGAACCCAGGCTCGCATCGACACGGGTCGCCAGACGGTCGTGGGCGTCAATAAGTGGATACTCGACAAGGAGCCGCCCATGGACGTGCTCAAGGTCGACAACGCAAGTGTTCGCGATTCCCAGATCGAGAGACTCCGCCGTTTGCGAGCCGAACGCGATAGTCAGGCCGTCCAACAATCACTGGATGCGCTCACCAATTGTGCAGCCTCGGGTACGGGCAATTTGCTAGACCTGTGTGTGACCGCGGCACGCGCGCGCGCCACGGTCGGCGAGATGAGCTTCGCACTCGAAAAGGTTTACGGGCGCCACCAGGCAACTATTCAAACGGTTTCAGGTGTCTACGGAGGCGAGATGGGCAGCAACAATGACGCATTGAATGTCGTTCAGGGCAAGATTGAGTCCTTCGTGAAGAAAGAAGGCCGCCGTCCGCGCATACTCCTCGCAAAGATGGGACAAGACGGTCACGATCGCGGGCAAAAGGTCGTCGCAACGGCCTATGCCGATCTCGGTTTTGACGTCGATGTGGGCCCGCTATTTCAGACACCTGAAGAGACTGCTCGCCAAGCCGTCGAAAATGACGTCCACGTAATCGGCGTAAGCTCGCTAGCCGCGGGACACTTGACATTGGTTCCCGCCCTGCGCGCCGAATTAAAGAAACTAAACCGCGAAGACATCCTCGTCGTCGTCGGCGGCGTAATACCACCCCAAGACTTCGAAGCACTGGTTTCCGCGGGCGCAGCCGCCATCTACCCACCAGGCACGGTGATCACCGAAGCCGCCGTCGACCTACTCGGCAAGCTCGAGCATGCGCTTGGCATTAGCTGACGCGAGTCACGCGAAGCGCTACGCACATACGCACATCACGCCGTCGCGAGCCTTTCGAAACGTGCCGACGGCGTGACGGCTTTTGTGAGACTGCTTGGATGGAGTGACGGCACGGAAAAGCGGGATTTGGCCAAGGGCTGCACTAACGGGTGGCAATAACCCGCGGCCGCAACAGTACCACCGAAAGCCACAAGCAAGAAGGACAGTCGCCGACCGTAAAATCGTCGCGAGCGCAGCGAGCCCCGGACGGCGACGAGCACGACCTCCCGGCAAGGAAGGCCATCGGGTTCATTGCTGAGTTAGACGCCGGGACGCGACAAACAGGTCTAGTGCGTTCATCGTCCGTTGCAGGCTCGTTGAGTTTGCGGCTGCCGACGTGGGACTCCATGTCGATTCAATGAAAGACGAAAGTTGCGGGTTGTAGGCTGGGCCAACGGTCGTTGTGGATCCCTTTGCTGGAACAATGTCCTTTCGTAGGCGGCCATTTCTTGATTTGCGCACGAGATTCACGAGGCGCTGTTTGGGATCACTAATGGCATCCGGATCGCTCGGTACGTGCGCAACTCCAATTCCTGCAAAATGGGCGAAGGCATCGCGGTCCGCAAGTACCCAGGATTCCACTTCCATGACAGCCACTCGAAGCAAGAAGTCCGGATTCCTGGGCGCACTTACCCATGACTCCAGAATTTCGACAGGGCATCGATTTGGTGAATCAAGGTCCGTGAGCATGAAGACTGGAAATCCAAGCGCAGTTTTGTTCAGGGCTTCCGCCTTTTTCTTCAAGTACCCGAAGCCCGAGTGTCCAATCGCCTGCGCAACACATATCCCAAAATGATCGAGAATGCGCCGCGCGATGACCTCACTCAGCATGTCTTCGACGGCAAGGATGACGGAAGTTGTCATGCTACTGTACTTAAGTCGTGAGCTCGAGAAGGCCGAGTTCTGGGAAGCACTACCTCGCCGACGGACATTCCTGATTCAAGAAGCGCGCGAATCTCATCAACATCAGACGCGACAGTAGCCTGCGTGCCTTCAGCGGCCGGCGTGAGGAGCAGAACTTCACGGCCGTCAACTCCTGGGTCATTGAGGAGGGCATCACTGTGGGTGCTCACTAGCACTTGGCGACCACGAACTCGTTGAAGGCGACTAATCATTGGTGCCAGCTGCGCCACAATTCCAGCATTTAGGGACAGTTCAGGTTCCTCGAGTAAGAGAAGTGAATCCCCTTCCTGAAGTGCCCAAAGCAGCCCGATTAGTCGTAGCGTGCCGTCAGAGAACTGGTCTTCCCTCTGCCAGCCCGCGTTTGGTCGCCAGTGGGAATACAGTGCCTTTAGATGCGGCTGCCCTGTGGCTTCATCTCTTTCAAACTCCAGCTGTTCCAGCTGCGTAACCGCAACTTTGAGAGCGTTCTGGATACGACTGAGGCGTGCCTTACGCGTCTTCTCCTGCGTTTTGGCAATTCGTTCCAGAAAGCCTTGTCCAAATGGGTCATTTTCGATAATTCTGCCTTGGATCGAATCGGCAAACCTCAGCAATTGGGGTACGAGGTGAAGGTACGTTACACTCTGGAGAAATTGTGCAACTTCGCGAAAGTCAACATTTGCGTTTATTTGTTCAAGATACGTTTGTGTCAGTCTCTCTTGGTCCTTTGCATCGTGCTCGTCGGGTCGCTGAAGGATTTGCTTCGAGCCCTTCCACACGTTTTCCCGGGTAACTATCGTCTGCCGCTTTCCACGAGCCTCCTGAACAAATGCGAGTTGATATCGCCATTTGCTCGGTGTGTTCAAGTCGTCGCTAAGGTGTATCTCGATACATATTTCCGGGTCCTTGCGTGCAGCTAGACTCCTAATCTTTGATACGCCGCCACGCTGCTTCACTGCTTTCTGTAACCCGCCGCCTGCGGTGAACGCGACATCTCTCAAGAATCGAAACACGTCGAGAAGATTCGACTTCCCAGAAGCGTTGGGGCCAACGATAAACTGGCGTTCCCGAAGGTCTACGTCTAGCCCCTTGAAGTTCCTCCAGTTCTTGGCGACCAGGTGGGTAACAAGCATGGGCAAAGCATACACCAAGGCCACGACACTGACGACCGGAACCGCGATAGATAGGTTACCTGCCGCGATACTGATGACTTTTGGCCAGTGAGGCGCGACTTGAGCCGAGGACGAGTTGGCTCACGCGGGTGTTCACCGCTTCGGGACCGCCTGCGTCTAACGAGTATTCACCTGCAGAAGCCGCCATATTTCCCCCATATCGACTCGCGCATTTTCTAGCTCTTCCCTGGGGGCTTTTGTCGGCCTCATCCGCGGGTTTAGACAGTTCGGTTTTCGCCCGCATGTCGGATATATTGCGCCAAACCGGAGTCTACAATCAAGAGCCGTTGAACTTCTTCACTGAAGCCTGAGTTCCTCGCTGTCTTTTCCCGCGCCAAATGGACAGCCAGCAACTTCCTGCCCAAGAGGGCGTATCGTGCCGGAAGGTCGCGATGGGTGCAGGCGACGAAAGGGCGGCGGGTAACTCACTCTCGCTACCTTTGCAGGAGCGCAAAAGGCTGCAAGGGAACGACAACGGGACCGCGTTCCGGGACGATTCACGGCACTCGGCATACCGGCGATTGCAGAGCCTTCCGAACCGCCTCAACCGCCAACGGCAACTGCCGCAACACGAGCTCTGCATCAAGGCGCAACACCCGAAACCCGAGCCGCTCCAGCACCCGAGTGCGCCGAGCATCAGCGGTAACGCGCTGACGATGGTAGCCACCGTCAACTTCCACGATTAGTTTCACGTTTGGAGCCAAGAAATCCGCGATGTAA